>JAHFDE010000004.1:0-1335 GCA_023249165.1 Candidatus Methylomirabilota bacterium
TTTCCTTCCTCTGCATACCATGTGACGAACCCGGCGGCGTACTCGATCTCCCCCTGGGCTTCCTTCAGCGGCTTGCCCTGTTCCGAGGTGAGAATCCGGGCGAGCTCTTCTTTGCGCTCGAGCATTAGGGCTGCCGCCCTCAAGAGGAGCTTGGCCCGCTCTGGGGCAGCGAGTGCTGCCCACCCGGGGAAGGCTCCATGGGCCGCCTCGACGGCCCGGGTAACATCCTCTCGCCCCGCGTCGGCCACCATGCCAAGCAGCTCTCCCGTCGCTGGATTGTGGACTGAAAAAGTGCGTCCACTTGCGGCTTCAACCCAGCGCCCGCCAATATAATTTTGACCGCAACCCATTTCTCTCTCCCGGCGATGGATCTTTCAGAAGGAAGATCCGTTCTCTAGACCGAGTATAGAGGCCGAGCCCAGCGGTGTCAAGGGTTTGTGGTGCCAGGACCGCTATTCCGCGAGGATGATGCGGCCCGCAAAGAAGGCGACGAGGAAGCCGAGGACCCAGAGCCAGGGGAAGCTTCCGATATAGTACCAGGCCACAAAGGGATAGGCCGGCGCCGAGAGGGGGACCAAGGCGACGGCGAAGAGCGCCCCCATGATGCCGAAGATCTCGAGATACCCCGAGACCATGAATCCAAAGACGACCACCATGAGGACCACCCATCCCGTCCCCACGCAGAACCCCCAGAATTGCGGTCCGCGTTTTCGATGCGCCTCAGCCATCACGAGTCCACTCCGCGGCAGAGGGTCACCCGACGGTCGCTGACCCGGGGAAGCATAATCGGGAGACAGCCAGCCCGTCAACTCTCCGGGAAATTCCCTTTCACGCCCATCTGACGGTGGCGGAGCCACGCCTCCAGGGCCTCCTCGAGACAAGCCTCAAGCTCGCGCCCCTCCTCGGCAAGCATGCGGCTTACCTTCTTGAGCAGGGGGGCGCTCAAAAAGACCGTAACCCGCTTCCGCGGCCCTGACCGCCCATGCCGCCGTCCCCGCCTCACCTCTCTCTTCGCCCGCGGTGTCGGCCCTCTTAGTCTTGCCATGTCCTTTCCTGTCTCCCCTCCTCCGGCAGACAACGAGGCCAATGGTAACTGTCACCTGTTATCTCTCCGGCTCGGGAGGACATCCTTCGTCGGCGGAGAAACGGGGTGGGGGGATTTTCTCCCCTTGCCGGCTCGCGGGTGGCGGGGGCCGAGGCCCGGCCGCCCGCAGGAGAATTTCGCAACCGACAGCTTGATTCCCAGTTCTTTTCTCAATGAATGGCGCGTTAATTCTCCGAGGACGGACGGGCAAGGCCTCCGACAGGACCCGCGAGGACCCCGAATCCCCCTTC
>JAHFDE010000004.1:1435-22953 GCA_023249165.1 Candidatus Methylomirabilota bacterium
CCACGCGCTATACCAGAGGCTGCCAGTGTCCGTGGCCGCCTGCGCCATGCTGAGCTTGGCCAGCCTTCCCGCGAAGAGGTGCAAGGCCGCGTAGTACGCGTCGCCAAAATCAGACACCCCCTGCCGCGCGAGGGTGTCGGCCCGTAGGAGGTTGTCCACCCACACATGGCTGTCAATCAGGAACTCGAAGATGAAGGCGGATGGATCGACGGCCCGCTTGGCCGGTTGGGTGAACGCCGCAAGGTCCTGGTACTCTGACAGGTGGCGACGGATCATCTCGTCTTCGAAGCGCCTGCGAATCCCCTCGTTGCCGGTCAACTGCCCGTCGTGATTCGTGGTCGTATGGAGCGGCTGGTGTCCGTCGGCCACATAGTGACCAAGATGGGCCGCGACGAGCGGCACCCGTTTCCAGTCCGAAGCCCGTATGGCCTCGACGAGCTCTCGGTACAGCTCGGCGATCCGCCAGGGCAACTGCCCAGCCCTCTCCAGCCGCTCACGGCCGTACTTGGTCAGGGCCTCCCTGTAGTTCCGAGGAACCTCCCGGAAGGGAAAACGATCCAGCTCATTCAGGGCGAACCGGTGGCGGATCCGTTCCGCCTCCCCCTGTTGCTCCGTGAGGGCCGTATCGGGATCCACGCTGTGTTCGCCGATGAAGGCCTGGTCTCTCATGAAAAATTGCCGGAGCGGCTCCGGCAGCGTGGTACAGGCTGCCCGGTTGATGAGGACATGGGCTGCAGGGCCCCACGCCTGGGCCGGCATGGGCGATCCCAGAAATACAAGCACCCCCAAAAGGGCGTACTCCGCCAGTTTCTTGGGCTTGGTCGGCCTCCCTGTAGCATCACTGTCCCAGAGCGGTCGCAACCGTCCGAACATCAGGCCAGTCATCGGGTCGGTCCGTCCCCCCACTTGCTCTAAGTCCTTGACAGGACTCCCCTTCTTAAAATACCATGCAAGGGATAAGGAGAGGGTTTCACCCTGCCTCCTGCGGCATATATGTAGGCGTGACACTTCCCCCGGGTGTACTCAGCTTCGATGTGTTCAAGGTGTGTTATACCTATGTTATACCACGGTGCGTCAGAGCACAATGCATGCGGGTTCGGATTCGAACTGCACTCCATCGACCGGGGCAGCCATGACTGTTCTCGTGGTGAGCGGTTCTCGTAGAGAGGACGTGACGTGAAGTCCACCGGATTGCCCCCCAAGCAGGGTCTATACGATCCGCGATTCGAGCACGACGCGTGCGGCATCGGGTTTGTCGTGAACGTCAGGGGGGTGAAGTCGAACGCGATCGTCCGCCAGGGGCTTACCGCGCTCCTGAACCTCACCCATCGGGGAGCCCGCGGCAGCGAACCCCAGACGGGCGATGGCGCAGGGATCCTCCTGCAGACCCCGCACGCCTTTCTCCAGCAGGCATGTGCCGAGGTCGGCGTGCACCTCCCGCCCTTCGGCGAGTACGGCATCGGGATGCTCTTCCTTCCCCCCGATCCTGCCCAGCGCCGGAACTGCGAGCAGCACTTCGAGAAGATCATTGCCGAGGAGGGGCAGCGCCTCCTCGGATGGCGGACGGTCCCCACGAACCATGCCTCCCTGGGACGCACGGCCCTGTCGTGCGAACCGTGTGTGCGGCAGGTGTTCATCGGACGTGATGCCACGCTCCAAGACGCGCTGGCTTTTGAGCGGAAGCTCTACGTCATCCGAAAGCGGGCTGAGAACGCCATTCGATACTCGGGGATGAAGGGCGGTGAATACTTCTATCTCGCCAGCCTCTCGTATAAGACGGTCGTGTACAAGGGGATGCTCACGGCGGAGCAGCTGGAGGAATACTATCCGGATCTCTCGGATCCCGCCATGGAAGCTGCCCTCGTCCTGATCCATTCGCGATTCAGCACGAACACCTTCCCCAGCTGGGAACGCGCCCATCCGTACCGGTATCTGATCCACAACGGCGAGATCAATACCCTCCGCGGAAACGTGAACTGGATGCACGCGCGGCAGGCGATGTTCACCTCTGATCTCTTCGGCGATGACGTGCGCAAGATCCTTCCCGTCATCCATCCCGATGGCAGCGACTCAGCCATGTTCGACAACTGCCTGGAGTTTCTCGTGCTCGCCGGCCGGTCCCTCCCGCACGCCATGATGATGATGATCCCGGAACCGTGGTCGAACCACGAGAGCATGACTGACGAGAAGAAGGCGTTCTACGAGTACCACAGTTGTCTCCTCGAGCCGTGGGATGGTCCTGCCTCCATGGCCTTTACTGATGGCATACGCGTCGGTGCGGTGCTCGATCGGAACGGCTTGCGCCCGTCGCGATACTACGTGACCAAGGACGACCTGGTCATCATGGCGTCCGAGGTAGGCGTCCTCGACGTCCCGCCGGATCGCGTCCTCCACAAGGGGCGTCTCCAGCCGGGCCGCATGCTGCTCGTGGATACCGAAGAGGGACGCATCGTCGGGGACGACGAGTTAAAGCACCGTATGGCGACCGCGCATCCGTACCGGCTGTGGCTGAATGAGCATCTCGTGGCGCTCGCAGATCTACCCGACCCTCCCCCACTTCGGGAACCGGCTCATGAGGCGGTGCTCGCACAGCAACAGGCGTTCGGCTACACCTTCGAAGAGCTGCGCATTATTCTGGGACCGATGGCCGCAGAGGGCGTGGAACCTGTCGGCTCCATGGGAACCGATACCCCGCTGGCGGTGCTCTCCGACCGGCCTCAGCCGCTCTACAACTATTTCAAGCAGCTCTTTGCGCAGGTCACCAACCCCCCCATCGACTGCATCCGGGAGGAGATCATCACGGCTACGGAAACGATGCTCGGGCCTGAGCGAAATCTCCTGGTGCCGGAACCGGAAAGCTGCCGCCAAATCATTCTGAAGACGCCGATTTTGACCAACGAGGAACTCGAGAAGCTCCGCCACATTAACATCCCCGGCTTCAGGGCCGTGACGCTGCCGATGCTCTTCAAGGTCCACGACGGAGGTCCGGGACTGGAGCGGGCCATGGAGGAGCTGTTCCGCCAGGCAAGCCGTGCCATCTCCGCGGGGGCCAACATTTTGATTCTGTCCGATCGGGGTGTCGACCAGAAAAAGGCGCCAATCCCGGCGCTCCTGGCGGTGTCAGGCCTCCATCATCACCTCATTCGCGAGGGGACACGGACGAAGGTGGGATTGGTGGTGGAATCCGGGGAACCGCGGGAGGTGCATCACTTCGCGGCGCTGATCGGCTATGGGGCCAGTGCAATCAACCCCTACCTGGCGTACGAAACGTTGGACGACATGATCGTGCAGGGGACGCTCACGGGCATCGCCCATGACCGGGCAGTGAAAAACTACATCAAGGCCGCGGTTAAAGGTGTCGTCAAGGTGATGTCAAAAATGGGCATCTCCACCATCCAAAGTTACCAGGGCGCGCAGATCTTTGAGGCGGTCGGCATCAGCGAAAATGTGGTCGACAAATATTTCACCTGGACCCCGTCACGGGTGGGAGGCGTGGAGATAGACGTCATCGCCCGGGAAGCACAACTGCGGCACGCCCGCGCCTTCCCGGACCGCCTGGTCAACGGCCGGACGCTCGACGCCGGTGGCCAGTATCAGTGGCGCCAGGACGGGGAGTATCACATGTACAACCCGGAAACGGTGCACAGGCTGCAGCTCGCCTGCCGCAGGAACGACTACCGAGCTTACAAGGAGTACGCGGACCTGGTCAACCGCCGATCCGAACAGCTCGCCACGCTGCGCGGATTGCTCGAGCTGAAGCTCGCCCCCGAACCGATCCCGCTCGAGGAAGTCGAGCCGGTGGAATCCATCTGCAAACGCTTCAAGACCGGTGCCATGTCGTACGGTTCCATCAGCAAGGAGACCCACGAAAGCCTGGCCATTGCGATGAATCGGATCGGTGGCAAGAGCAACTCGGGCGAAGGCGGGGAGGATCCTGCCCGCTACATCCCCGACTCCAACGGCGACTCGCGTTCAAGCGCCATCAAGCAGGTGGCGTCGGCGAGGTTCGGGGTCACCAGCGAGTATCTGATCAACGCGAAGGAGCTCCAGATCAAGATGGCCCAGGGCGCGAAACCCGGAGAGGGAGGCCAGCTGCCGGGTCGCAAGGTCTATCCCTGGATCGCCAAGGTCCGGTACGCGACACCTGGCGTGGGGCTCATCTCGCCCCCCCCGCATCACGACATCTACTCGATCGAGGACCTGGCCGAGCTGATCCATGACCTCAAGAACGCCAATCACCACGCCCGCATCAACGTCAAGCTGGTGTCAGAGGTGGGCGTGGGCACCATCGCGGCGGGTGTGGCCAAGGGGAAAGCCGACGTGGTGCTGATCAGCGGATACGACGGCGGGACGGGTGCCTCTCCCCAGAGCAGCATCAAGCACGCCGGCCTGCCGTGGGAGCTGGGAGTGGCTGAAACACACCAGACGCTCGTCCTGAACAAGCTGCGCAGCCGGATCGTGGTGGAAACCGATGGGCAGCTTAAGACCGGCCGCGACGTCGCCATTGCGGCCCTCCTGGGCGCAGAAGAGTTCGGATTCTCCACCGCCCCGCTGGTCGTCCTCGGGTGTGTCATGATGCGGGTCTGCCATCTCGACACGTGCCCGGTCGGCGTTGCAACGCAGAATCCAGAGCTGCGCAAGAAGTTTACCGGAGACCCTCAGCATGTTGTGAACTTCATGCGTTTCGTCGCCCAGGAACTCCGTGAGTGGATGGCCAAGCTGGGATTCCGCACCGTCAACGAGATGGTCGGCCGGGTCGATAAACTGGAGGCCCGCAGAGCCGTCGATCACTGGAAGGCAAAGGGTCTCGACCTCTCAGCCATACTCTATCAGCCGGACGTCCCGCCGGAGGTGGGCCGCTACTGCCAAATCTCCCAGGATCATGGGCTGGACCGATCGTTCGACAGGCGGGTGCTCCTGGATCTCTGTCGGCCGGCGCTTGATCGGGGCGAGCCGGTCCGGGCGACCCTGCCCATCCACAACATCCACCGCGTGGTGGGAACGATCCTGGGCAGCGAACTGACCCGGCGCTATGGCGGGGAAGGCCTGCCGGAGGACACGATCCGACTCCACTTTAAGGGATCCGCCGGCCAGAGTTTCGGTGCCTTCATCCCGCGAGGCATCACGCTGATCCTCGAGGGGGACTCAAACGACTATATCGGCAAGGGGCTTTCCGGGGGGAAGATCATCGTCTATCCGCCGGAAGGCTCGACCTTTGTCCCCGAGGAAAACATCATCATCGGCAATGTGGCCTTCTATGGCGCCACCGGTGGGGAGGCCTACATCCGCGGCATGGCCGGCGAGCGATTCTGCGTCCGGAACAGCGGCGTGCACGCCGTCATCGAGGCCGTGGGCGACCACGGCTGCGAGTACATGACCGGTGGTCGTGTGGTCGTGCTCGGACCCACGGGCCGGAACTTCGCCGCTGGCATGTCAGGCGGCATCGCGTACGTGCTGGACGAGGCCGGGGACTTTCACCGCCGGTGCAACCACGAGATGGTCTTCCTGGAACGCTTAGACGACCAGCACGAGATCAAAGAGGTGGAAAGGATGATCGGGCGGCACGCCCAGTATACCAACAGCGAGCGCGCACGGTTCATCCTGGCCCGGTGGGAAGAAATAGTACCGAAGTTCGTGAAGATCCTGCCCAAGGATTACAAACGGGTGGTCGAAGCGATGAAGCGGGTCGAGGAGGCCGGCCTGAGCGGTGAGGAAGCCGCGATGGCTGCCTTCGAAGCAAACAAGCTCGATCTGGCGCGCGTGAGTGGCAACTGACGCCCCACCCTCTCGTTTCTAACTTCCTCGAAGGCGTTGGGATGGGCAAGCCGACTGGATTCATGGAACACCCTCGGGAGCTCCCGCCGGATCGTCCGCCCGCGGAACGGATTCGCGATTGGGAGGAGTTCCACCTGCACGCCCCCGAGAAAACGCTAAAGGTGCAGGGGGCCCGCTGCATGGATTGTGCCGTCCCATTCTGCCACACCGGCATTATCCTCAACGGCATGACCTCGGGCTGTCCCATCAACAACCTGATCCCGGAGTGGAACGACCTAGTCTATCGCGGGCTCTGGAGAGAAGCGCTCGATCGCCTGCACAAAACCAACAATTTCCCTGAGTTTACCGGCAGGATCTGCCCTGCCCCCTGCGAAGCCGCATGCGTCCTGGCGATCATCGAACCGCCAGTCACGATCAAGAGCATCGAGTGCGCCATTATTGACAAGGGCTTTGAAGAGGGATGGGTGATTCCGGAACCGCCTGCGAGGCGGACGGGGAAGAAAGTGGCCGTGGTCGGCTCGGGGCCGGCTGGGCTGGCGTGTGCCGCCCAGCTCAACAAAGCAGGTCACTGGGTGACCGTCTTCGAGCGCGATGACCGCGTCGGTGGATTGCTGATGTACGGCATTCCGAATCCGCACCTGGATAAAGCCGTCGTCCAGCGTCGCGTCGACCTCTTGGCCGAGGAGGGAATACGGTTTGTGACGAATACCGAAGTCGGCAAGGATTATCCTGCCGAGAGGATCCTCAAGGAATTCGACGCGGTCGTCCTCTGTGGCGGTGCCACCAAACCGCGCGACCTGCCGATTCCCGGTCGCGACCTCAAGGGCATTCATTTCGCGATGGACTTCCTGCGGGCCAACACCAAGAGCCTGCTCGACAGTAACCTGCAGGACGGCAATTATATTTCCGCCAAGCACAAGGACGCGATCGTCATTGGCGGCGGCGACACCGGTACCGACTGCATCGCCACCGTCATGCGCCACGGCTGCAAGAGCCTCGTCCAATTTGAGATCCTGCCGAAGCCGCCCATGGAACGGGCTCCCGACAATCCCTGGCCGCAGTGGCCGAACATCTTCCGCGCGGGCTACGGCCAGGAGGAAGCCTCGGTCGTCTTCGGACGGGACCCCCGCGAGTTCTGCATCATGACCAAGAGGTTTGCCGGGGATGAGCACGGACACGTCAAGGAACTGCACACCGTCCAGATCGAATGGCACCGGGGTGAGAACGGCCGGCCCGTGCCCAGGGAGATTCCCGGGACCGAGAAGGTCTGGCCCGGCCAGCTCGTGCTCCTGGCCATGGGCTTCCTCGGGCCGGAGGACATGCTCCTCCAGTCGCTCGGCGTCGACCGGGACGAACGTTCCAACGTGAAGGCGGAGCACGGGAGATTTGCGACGAGTGTGAGGGGTGTTTTCGCTGCCGGCGACATGCGTCGAGGCCAGAGCCTCGTGGTCTGGGCCATCAACGAGGGTCGGGGTGCGGCGCGCGAGTGCGACCGGTACCTCATGGGTTCAACCGACCTCCCCTAAGGGCAAGAAACCAGCATCGGGCCGAAGAAGTTCGAGGATAGACTTTACTGAGATAGCCAACTGCACAGGCGAGCCCACTATTACTGGCGATAGTGGGCTCTTCGTTTTTGAATGACCGCCGGACCACTACCTCGGAATCCGTGGCACGTGCCTTGCACTGACCCCAACACCATGAACCTGAACCTGGTGATCCATGGGACCGGCACTGCCTGGATCGATGACATTCGCCTGTTGAAAGGCCCGCTGCAATAGCACATCATCGCGGTGTCATCGGCCAGGCTTTTCACCGAGGACGCTATGAAGGATCCGACGACACAACTGTCAAGAGTGGGTCTGTTTCAGGGGCTAGACGCGAAGCAGCTCCAGTCCATCCTCCGAGTCTCCGGCATGGAGGAATTCGAGCCAGGCGCGGTCATCTTTGAGGAAGGCGATCAGGGCGAGGAGCTGTACCTGATCTTGGATGGGAAGGTTCGCATCTCCCGCCATCTCTCTATAGTGAGGGAAGAGGCGCTGGCCGTGCTCGAAAAAGGCCAGGCCTTCGGGGAAATGTCGGTGATCGATGATACCGTGGTGCGGAGTGCGACTGCCAGGGCCCACGAAGCATGCACCCTGCTGGTCGTTAAAAAAGAGGCGTTCCAGCTGCTGCTGCGAAGCGACCGCGATCTTGCCTACGCCATCCTCTGGAACGTGGTGAAGCAGCTCTCGGGCCGTCTCCGGGCGACCAACGACAAGATGATGCTGCTGTTGGGCTCCGGCCTCTTCTGAAATGCTCCCCGATGGAACCCACCTCAGGGCTCCCCTTCTTGCCTTCGTTCTCCTCGTGCTCTGCAGCGGGTGCGATCCAGTTCGCCCGAGAGGGAGACGTCATCTTTTTTGGGGACAGGATCGGAACTAACTGGCGGGTGGGCGGTCTAATACCTCAGGAGCATGCGAGACGGGAGGGTCATAGCACGGCATCTGCGCTGAAGCCATCGTTCTGAGGTGATGGATGGGATCAAAGACGCTCCGAAACACACTGCTCGTCGTGGCGTTATACGCCGTGGCCGGATTCCTGCTGGTTCGTGAATGCGCATACGGCGGAGGCATGGGGGCGGCGTACAAGACGTGCGAATGCCTCGGCATCGAGTGGGAGCTCTACGACAGCCGTCCCGCCGATGGGCCGAGAAAAACGATTTGCATAGGCATCATTCAATCCACGACCTGCTACAGATTCGAGGGTGGTCCCGTGATCGAGTGTCCGCGGTGAGGAGAGTGATGAGGATGAGCCCCCGGTTGGTGAGGACGGTTGCGGTCCTAGTGCCGTTCCAACTTCTGAGGTCAATTTGATCAGCGTACCGTTGTTACAACGGTGGTGGGCATGTGTGTCAAAGGAGTTGACACAAATAGTTGGAACGGCACTAGTCCTGCTGGCGATCCCGGGGCTTCCCAACCTGGCATTTGCCTGCAGTTGTATGTGGGCCGGACCCTTCTCGAAGGTCGCGCTGGGTAAAGAGCTGATCGTTTTTGGAGAGGTGCTGGACCATTACAAGAACAGCATGGATGTGAGGGTCATCGAAGTCCTCAAGGGAACCGAGGAAGGCAAGACGATAAGGATCTGGGGGGATACCGGAGCTCTCTGCCGGCCCTACGTCAGCCACTTTCCGGTCGGCACCAAGTGGCTCTTCGCAGTGCAGAAGACAACCGGAGAACAAGCCTCATCCCTCTGGGAACGACTCTTCCCGTCGGCTCACAAGAGCGATTACGCGATTTCGATCTGTGGCGACTTCTGGTTGGAGGTCCGGGATGGCCGGGCGGTCGGCAGAATCACCGTGAAGGATCACTCGAATTTCCTGGAATGGGTTCCGCTGAACGATATGCTTACCTGGCTTCGGTCCAGTGGGAAGTTTCCGACGTTATTCCCCACCCCCCTATTGACATCCAGTCGCTGACGGTCGCTGGTCAATTCCCTTCGGGGTTGACGTTACGGGCTTGCGGAAATACACTTGTGTCACTGTCATGACCTATTCCACCCTTCCGCTGAGTGAAATCACCGATCAGGATGCGGTGGGCGGTAAGGCCCGCGGTCTCGCCGCACTCATCGCCGCGGCCTTCCCGGTGCCCGAGGGCTTTGTGGTCTCGCCCGAGGCCACACCTGAAGAGATCATCGCTGCCTATCACCGTGTCGGCACGCCGCGTGTGGCGGTGCGTTCCTCGGCTGCAGAGGAGGACTCTAGCCGTCTCTCCTATGCCGGACAGTTCGAAACATTCCTTCATATCAGCGGCGAAGAATCCCTCCTGCGTGCGGTGGAAACCTGCCGCGCGGCGGCATCAACGACCCGGGGTGCGAATTATCGCGAGTATCCCGATCCCGCAGCCTGGAGGATGTGCGTCATTGTCCAACGCATGATCGAACCCGAGTATGCCGGGGTCGCCTTCGCGGACGCAAACGGCGAAACCGTGGTCGAGGGCGTCGCCGGACTCGGTGATCGGTTGGTCTCTGGAAGAGCGGGCCCGTCCGTCTTGCCCGAAGATCTCCGCAGTGCCGTGGAACGCGTGGCACGGGCCGCGGTCGAAAGACTCGGCGGCGCCCTGGACATCGAGTGGGCTGCAGAACAGGGCTGCATATGGCTCCTCCAAGCCCGCCCGATTACGGCACCCCTGCAGGCGGCGTTGCCCGACCGCTTTCGCCTGTGGACGGCCGCCAACTTCCAGGAGGCGATTCCTCGACCGCTGACCCCCATTTCAGAGGAAGTGACTCGACACAACATCCACGAGGTCTTCCGGATCTCCTTCCACTTCTCCGGCCTTCCAGAGCCCGATGGCCCGATCGAGCGGCTGGTGAAGGGCCGGTTCTACATGAGCTACAGCGCCATGGCATCTTCCATGTGGATGCTCCCCGGCTTCCGGATGGAGAACCTGCTTCGGATGTTCGGCGACGGGCCGGAGCTGTCGCCGCTCGTCGCCTATCGCCAAGGTCGAAGGCTGCCTTTTCTCGTCAAGCTGCCGGCTACCGTGCTGCGCTATGTCGGCTGGATACTCTTCGCCAAGAGACGAATCCGCGACGTGCGGGAGTCGGTCCGAGCCTTTGATGCAAGCGTCCGATCGGCGATCGCCTGCGGCGCGAGCGATGCCGATCTCCTGAGCACCCTACAGGCCACGCCGGCTTCTATGCGTCCCGCGGCCACGGCCATGAGCATCTCATCCGCGATGGCCAACGGACTCCTGAACACCATGATGCATTTGGCCAGCGAGCACATGCCAGAGGTCCCGAGCGCCGAGGTGGCCTCCATGGCCAGGACGGGTGAGATGGAGAGTCTGGAGCCATCGCGACAGCTCGCCGCGTTCGCTGACTGGCTTCGGGAGAACCCGGGACGTCCGGACGACGATCCGGAGGTCGAGACTCGCCTCGGGCGCTTTCTCGAAGCCTGCGGTTCCCGGTGCGAGAACGAGGCAGAACTGGCCAAACCGCGATGGCGCGAGCAACCGCACGAGGTCCTGCGCCTGGCGAGACAGCTGGCCTTGACGTCCCCGCGGCCGCCCAGACCCCCTGCCCCTGATATACCGCGTCGCGCGCTCCTGCACCGGGTGCTCTCCCTCTATGCGCGGCCCGCACGGATCTGGCAACAGAGGCGGGAAACAACCCGGGCCCTACTGGCAGGAACGGCGGAGAGCTTTCGCCATCTCTTGCTGGAAATTGGCCGCCGCCTACGAACGCGGAACATCCTCGATGCTCCCGAGGACATCTTTTTCCTTCTTCGAGACGAGATCGCGTCTCTCCTTGAAACCCCCATTTCTCCTGCCCTCCGGGGGACGATAGTCACCCGGGTGGGGCGCCGCCGGGAGCTCCGTCGCCGGATGCTGGACTGGCCTCCGCCGCCTCGGCTCCTGGCCGAGCTGGCCGACGGACGTCTCGTGCCCTTCGCGCCCGACCCCGGATCCGGCGGCATCCTTCGCGGCTTCGGCGCCTCCCCCGGCCGAGTCACCGCCCGCGCGCGCGTGCTCCTCGATATCGAACAGGCGAAGGACCTTCAGCCCGGCGAGGTGCTGGTCGCTCGAACCACCGACATCGGCTGGACTCTTGTCTTTCGCCTCGCCTCGGCCGTTGTCACCGAGATCGGCGCCCCCACCTCCCATGCTGCGATCGTCGCGCGCGAGCTTGGGCTGCCGGCCGTGGTGAACGTGGACCGGGCGACCGAGCGCATCCGCACGGGTGATGAACTCTTCGTGGACGGCTGGGCAGGCGTGGTGCGCAGGAATCCGGCTCCGGAGTGACCCAGCCGAGGCAGCGGAAGGGCGGGGACAGCAAGAGAGTCAGTGGGAGCCCGGCAGTCTAGGGCTTCCGGTCGGGGGGGACGGTGAGCATCAGGAGGAAGCCGACCACGAAGAAGATGATGACCGTGCCCATGCCGAGCCGCTGACTGCCCGACAGGTAGGTCCCCCAACCCACGAGCAGCGGACCGAGAAAGGCGGTCGCCTTGCCGGACAGGGCGTACAGTCCGAACATCTCAGTAAGCAACGGCGCGGGCGCGACCCGCGCCAGGAAAGAGCGGCTGGCTGCCTGCACAGGACCGACGAAGACTCCAAGCAGCAACCCGAAGGCCCAGAACAGCGTCGGGGACTGGACGAGCAGGATGAGCGTGGCAGGCACCATCAAACCGACCAGCGAGAGGAGGATCGTGGGTTTGCTGCCGATCCAGTCATCCACCCAGGCGAAAAGGGCGGCGCCAACCCCGGCCGTGACATTGAGAGCGATGCCGAAGATCAATATCTCCTCTTCGGTCATTTTGAACGTGCCGGCCGCATAGACCCCACCAAAGGCGAACACCGTCGCCAGCCCGTCGATGTAGATCATCCGCGCCACCAAGAAACGGATAATGTCCCTATAGCGCCGCACCTGGCGGATGGAATCCGACAGTTGTCGCAGTCCGTCCCGCGCCGCGCGGGCCAACCCCTTGCCCGTGCCGCGGCTATCAGGTGTACCCAGGAACAGTGGCATCGCGAACAGGAGGTACCAGACCGCCACAAGGAGAAACGTCGCCCGCACGTGCTCGGCAGCAGCGCGGTCCAGGCTGAACCACGGATGGTCCGCCCTGACGAAGGCGAAGAGGGCCACCACGAGTGACGCCAATCCGCCAGCATACCCCAGGCTCCAGCCCCAGCCAGACCACCGCCCCAGGCGGTCCGGACCTACCAGGCTCGGGAGCATCGCGTTGTAGAAGATTGCGGCGAACTCCTCGCCGATCGTCCCGAGCCATACCAGGAGCAGCGCCAGCCACACGTACTCCAGTGATGGCCTCACGAACCACAGCAGGGCTGTCGCGCCCACACATAGGGCCGTGAACGCAGCGATCCACGGCTTGCGCCGGCCGCCCTGGTCCGCCATGGCACCCAGGATTGGGCCGCCGATCGCCACGACGATCGCCGCCGCGCTCAGCGTGTTTCCCCACTGCACGCTTCCGACGGTCTCGTTCTCCGCCACGAGGCGCGTGAAGTAGGCCGCGAACACGAATGTCTGTATGACAGACGCAAAGGCACTGCTGGCCCAGTCATAGAAGGCCCACGACACCAGGCCCGGCGTGGAACTGGACGCCCGCCGAGCCGAAGGCTCTCCCCGGCTGCTCAACCCCGCCTGACCAGACTCGTGAGCGCCCATCCCAGCTCCCCGTGCCGATCCCGGTGAGACGCCTTCTGGGCCACCATCACTGTGCCACAATACCCGCGCCCTCCAAAGACAAATCGCTCCTCGCGCACACTCCCCGTCCCTTCCCGCTCGTGCCTGACGCCGATAGGTCTCACCGTCGCTGAATGTTTGGACCTTGGACAGCGGCTTGTGGCATATTTCTGGCATAGGTCAGCCCGAGGTCGGACTGGCGATAAGCGATGAGAACATCCTGCAGAATATTTCCACTTCTGGCCTTTGTTGCTGTGCTGCAGATCGCCTGCGGGTCCAAGCCCGACTCGCCTGAGGCGCGGGTGCGCGCCCTCTTCGACAAGGCCGAGGTAGCTGCCGAGAAGAAGGATCTCGGCACATTGAGGGACCTGATCTCGGATCACTACCTGGACGACCTCGGGCAGAACAAGCAGGCTATCCTGGGTGTCCTCTCGTTTCACTTCTTCCGCAACCAGTCTATTTACGTGCTGACGCGGATTCAGACCATCGCGTTTCCCGAGCCGGCGCGAGCCGGGGCGGTCGTCTTTGTCGCAACGGCCGGCCAGCCCATCCCTGGCACCGAGGACCTCCTTCGCGTCCGCGCCGATCTGTTCCGGTTCGACATTACGCTCGCCGACAAGGGCAAGGGCGACTGGAAGGTCACCCGCGCCCAGTGGCGGCGCGTAGAACTCAAGGATTTCCTCTGATCGGCTTCGGCCGGGTGAACAACGCTCCAAATTCCCGTTGCGCCGATCGCGCTTTTCCCGTACTAATAGGGCGATTCCGTCCCCGTGACGGGCTGCGTTCCTCACGAGGAGGCCGGCGGCGTGGGACCTGGCGCGGTTCTGGTCGGAGCGCTGACCGAACGGTGCGAAGGTTCGGATGAGGAGGCGATAAGATGACCGAGCAGAAGAAGCCGACCATCGAGTGCTCAGCAGACGGCCCCTACATCGTGCGGGGCCTGGAAAAGCTGCACAATTCCCGAGGCGAACCCATTACGACGAAGCGCACCATCGCCCTCTGTCGGTGCGGCGGATCGGCGAGCAAGCCCTTTTGCGACGGCACCCACTCCACGATCGGCTTTTCGGGGAAGAAGTTGACTGACGGCTCGCGGGACAAACGGAAGACCCATCAAGGAAAGAAGATCACTATCCACGACAACCGCGGGATCTGTTCCCACGCAGGACTTTGCACGGATAATCTTGCGTCGGTCTTTCGGATGAATAGCAAACCGTGGATTGACCCCGATGGGGCGGATGTCGAAGCAATCATCGAGACGATCAAGAAATGCCCCTCGGGGGCCCTGAGCTATTCGATCGAAGAGGTTGAGCACCGAGATCAAGAACGGGAACCCATGATCGCCGTTTCCAAGGATGGACCCTATCACGTCTCGGGCGCCATCGAGTTCAAAGATCAGCCACGAGGAGAGGGCGCTTCGGAAGAACACTACACCCTTTGCCGCTGCGGTGCCTCGAAGAACAAGCCGTTCTGCGATGGATCACACTGGCAGATCAAGTTCACGGATGAGAAGAATTGACCACACCTCAGCCGGCCCCCGTCCCCTCCCGGACTATGTGGCGCCGGGGCTCAGGCTCCTCTTCGTAGGGATTAACCCCGGCCTTGTCTCGGCCGCCGCCGGACACTACTATGCGAATCCACGGAACAGCTTCTGGCGCCTTCTCCACGGGGGAGGCTTGACGCCTGTACCCCTGCTGCCCCACGACGACGCTCGGCTGCCTGCCCTTGGCTATGGCCTCACCGACATCGTCAAGCGGCCATCCCGAGGCGCGAGGGACCTGAAAAGAGCGGAGTTCGTGTCGGGCCGGCGGCGGCTAACCCGTCTGGTGAAGCGCCTGAAGCCCCACGCCGTCTGCTTCAACAGCAAGACTGCCTTCGAGGGGTATTTCGGGAAGGGGGCTTTTCGTCGCTTCGGCCCGCAGACGGGCCGGCTGGCGAACACGCCGGTCTACGTCCTCCCCTCCACCAGCCCGGCAAACGCTGCCGTCCCCCTCGCAGTGAAGCGGCGGCACTTTCGAGCGCTCAAGGCCTGGGTCGAGACGGTGGCCAAGGTTCCCAAGAAGGCCTGAGGCAAGGCCGAGGAAGTGGGGAGAAGGAGGAATAAGCGATGCCCACTGACGAGACGCGCCGTGTATTGAAGGTGTTCGGTGTCGCGGTGACTGCCTACGAGGATGCCGTCGAGAAGGGACCGTCCGAAGAGGTGGCCAAGGCGGAGAGGGAGGTGGAAACGCGTCTGAAGGAGGTCACGGAGCTCATCAACCGCCTGCGCGCCAAGAAAAAGAAGAAGTGACGAGAGGGGCCGCGCAGGGTCAGTTCCTGCTGGTCCCCTTGTAGTCCGGATCCGCGTAGTATTTCGGACTGAAGGCGGTAAAGCTCTGCCCCGTCGTCTCCTCGGTCACCTCGACCCCTTCGCGCTGGAGATGCTCCTGTTGCTCTTCGGTCAGCCCCAGGAGGCGATCGCCGGCCCTCCGCAGGATGTGTATTCTCGCCCGCAGATCGAACATCGGGTCTGCCTGTAAACGCAACCGGCCCTTGTCCAGGGCCAGGACGGCGGTCTTGAACTCCTCGGACACGGGCTGCGGCGATTTGTTCAACAGGACGATCTCCCGGCTGAATTCCGGCGCGATCTCCTGAATGCTCCCGACGTAGGTCTGATCGCGCCATTCGATGAAGGCGGGGATCCCGGGCGGCTGCTCCCGCGCCACACGCTCTTTTTCCTCCGCCAGATACCGGATGAGGCCAAAGATGTCCGGGGGCTGACTCATCGAGGCAAGTCCGCTCTACGGCCGTCGCGCAACTTTACGAGCAGCCGGGGCCGCGCACCTCGCTCCGGGCGGCGTCCTGAGGCACCAGCCCGGCGATGAATCCCTGCGGGTCGGCCCGGTACTGATCGAGCAACTCCTGAAGCTGTTTCAGGACCTTCTCTCGCGTAGAGAGCCTGTACCAGTAGAGCCGGATGGGGCTCATGAGTTTGAGATAGTAGTGGTTGGCGGCGTCATACTGGGCCGAACACGCACCCGGATTCCGGGCGACGCGTAGCTGATCTCCAAAGGCCACCGCGTATTGGACAAGGAGTGGCTCCCCCTGAAGGTCTTGAGGGATCTCCGGAAATATGGCGACGAGTTCCTGGACGGTCATGCCGTTTCTCCTTCCTTCCCTACCATAGCCATTTCTCCCTGCCTTGTCAACGGCGTGAGTGCTTGACACCTTTTCTCCATTCCAGTAAGGTCGCCCCAGACAACACGAAGAGGCCCGACAGGCCATTCGGAGCATCCTGTGAGTCGAGAGGCCGTGCGCCCGCACACCAACCGATTGATCGGCGAGACCAGTCCCTACCTCCTCCAGCACGCCCATAACCCGGTGGACTGGTACCCGTGGGGCGAGGAGGCCCTCCGCCGCGCCAAGGAGGAGAATCGCCCGATCCTCCTCAGCATCGGCTACTCCACCTGCCACTGGTGCCACGTCATGGAGCGCGAGTCGTTCGAGGATGAGTCGATCGCGGCGATGATGAACAGACACTTCGTCTGTATCAAGGTCGATCGCGAGGAGCGCCCCGACCTCGATGAGATCTACATGGCGGCGACGGTGACGCTCAATCATGGGCAGGGCGGCTGGCCCATGACCGTCTTCCTGACCCCCGACCAGCAGCCGTTCTTCGCGGGGACCTACTTCCCGCCTACGGACAAATACGGCCGTCCCGGCTTCGCGACCTTGCTCACACGAATGGCAGAGATGTGGGAGAGTGACCCCGAAGCCTTGCGGAGTCAGGCCGCGCAGCTCACCGAGCACCTGCGCCAGCAATCACGCCCGCTTTCCTCCATGTCGATCGGCGAGGCCGAGATAGCCGCAGTAGCCGCCTACTGCGCCGAGCACTTCGATGCCACGTACGGGGGATTCGGCCCCGCACCGAAGTTTCCGCCCGCGACGAAGCTCTCGCTCCTCCTCCGATATCACCGCCGCACCGGCGACGGCCAAGCCCTGCAGATGGTACGGACCACCCTCGATGCCATGGCGCGGGGAGGAATCTACGATCAGGCCGGCGGCGGCTTCCATCGGTACTCAGTCGATGAGCGTTGGCTCGTCCCCCACTTCGAGAAAATGCTGTACGACAACGCGCTCCTCACCCGGACCTACCTCGAGGCCTTTCAAGCGACGGGCGACCCCTTCTACCGGCGGATCGCCACCGAAGTCTTGGAGTACGTCTTGCGCGAGATGACGGCGCCCGAGGGAGGCTTTTACTCCGCGACCGACGCGGACTCGGAGGGGGAAGAGGGGACGTTCTTCGTCTGGACCCCGGCCGAGATCGAAGCAATCCTGGGCGAGGAGGATGCGCGGCTCTTTTGCGCCTACTACGACATCACGGTCCGCGGCAACTGGGAAGGCAAGAGCATCCCGAACGTCCGGCGCACGGTCGAGCAGGTCGCGGCCAAGCTCGAGATCAAGGCCGAGGTACTTCAGGCGTCGCTGGATCGAGCGCGGCAGCGAGTCTACGAAGCCCGCAAACGGCGGGTCCCGCCGGGGCTCGACGACAAGGTTCTCACGGCCTGGAACGGTTTGATGATCAGCGCGATGGCCGAGGGGTACCGGGTCCTCGGAGAGAAGCGCTATCTGGACGCCGCCGTTCGCGCAGCCGATTTCCTCCTCGGGACCCTCGTCCGGACGGACGGTCGACTCCTCCGGACCTATCGAGACGGCAAGGCGCACCTGGACGCCTACCTGGAGGATTACGCCTATCTTGCCGAGGCGCTGATCGACCTGTACGAGGCAGGGGGCAGAGCCCGGTACCTCACCGAGTCGCGACGGCTCGCCGAGATTCTCTTGGCGGACTTCGCTGACACAGAGAGCGGCGCCTTCTACTCCACGGCGCGTGACCACGAATCCCTCATCCTCCGCCACCGGGAGGGGACCGACGGGGCGACCCCGAGCGGCAACGCCGTCGCCGCCTCCGCGTTGGCTCGCCTCTCGTTCCACCTGGACCGCGAGGATCTGCGCGTCGCCGCTGAGCGGGCGATCAGCGCCTATGGCAAGCAGATAGCTCGCATTCCCCATGGCTTTGCCAAGAGCCTGACCGTGGTGGACTTCCTCCTCGAGGGACCGGTAGAACTGGCCCTGATCGGAAGTCCGTGGGAAGCCAGTTATGAGGCGCTCCGCGCCGAGATCGATCGCCACTACCTGCCAAACCGCATCATCGCCCACCACGATCCGGCAGTGGGCGATCCCCCACCTTTTCCGCTGCTCCAGGGGAAGGGCCTCGTCAACGGGCAGGCGGCGCTCTATGTCTGCCGAAACTTCGCCTGCCAGGCTCCCATTATCGATCCAGCCCTGGTGCCCCCCGCCCTGAGCGCCCCAGCTCCGGCGGCAGAGGACAGGCGGCGGTCGGTGGTCGGGACATTTGTGTCCGGGAGCGCGACGCCTGCCGGCACGCGCGCCTACGCCTCTCGCTTTACGCCACAGGGCTATGGCGTGCTCGGCTCAACCGGACTCACGACCAGCACGCTTGGCTTCGGTGGCTACCGTATCGACGACGAGACATCCGAGCACCGCGACGCCCTCGAAAAGGCGCTGCTCAGTGGCTGCAACCTGATCGACACCTCGACCAATTACACGGACGGGGCGAGCGAGCGGTGTGTGGGTGCCATTCTTGGCGCGACAGTGCGAGCCGGGAAGCTTCGGCGCGATGAAGTCATCGTGGTCTCCAAGATCGGCTATGTGCAGGGGAACAACCTTTCCCTCGCTCAAGAACGGGAGGAGGTTGGACGCCCCTTCCCGGAGATGGTCAAGTACATGGAGGGTTGCTGGCACTGCATCCATCCCGAGTTTCTGCGCGAGCAGCTCGAGCACTCGCTGGCACGGCTGCAGCTCGACACCCTCGACGTCTGCCTGCTGCATAACCCCGAGTATTTCCTCTCCGACGCCAAGAAGCGCGGTCGAAGCTCTCTAGACGCGGTCCGCGACGAGTTTTACCGGCGCGTGCGCGAGGCCTTCGCCTTTTTTGAGACGCAAGTTGCGATAGGCACGATCCGGTGCTATGGCGTCTCCTCGAACACGGCCGTCTCTCCCGTCTCTGACCCGGAGGCGACCTCGCTCACTCGGATGCTTGCCGCGGCACGGGAAGCCGGAGGATCCAACCATCACTTCCGGGTCCTCCAGATACCGATGAATCTGTTCGAGCCGGGTGGCGTGCTTGAACGGAACACCGGGCCGGAGAACCGGGAGACCGTGCTGGAGGCCGCCGGTGAGGCAGGGATCGGCATCCTCATCAATCGGCCGCTGAATGCGACCGTCGGCCACGGCATGCTGCGCCTGGCAGACATTCACGCCGAGGGCACACCGATCGATGTCGAGGCACAACGGAAGATCGTTGCCCAGCTCGAGGCGGAGTGGCGGCGTCAGCTCTCGCCCCATATCAAGACCTCGGCAGGGAGCATGCGCGCTGACGACTTTTTCCGGTGGGCCGACCAGTTGCAAGGCCTGCCGGACCAGATGCAGAGCCTTGAACACTGGGAGCAGATCGAAGGCCAGATGATCACGCCACAGCTCGCCCATCTGCTGAGGGCACTGGATACCCACCTTGAGGGCGAGCGACAGGCCCAGTGGCAATCCTGGCGCACTCGCTACCTTGGAGAGTTGCTCAAGCTCATGGCCGAGCTCCGCCGGCAGGCGGCCGCCAAGAGCCAGCAACTGAGCCAGGCGGTCTCCGCGGTGATCGATCCGCTGATGCCGCCCGAGCGGCGGGGCGAGAGTCTTTCCCGCAAGGCCCTCTGGGTGCTCGCCAGCACCCCTGGCGTAAGCTGCGTGCTGAACGGCATGCGCAAGCCCGCCTATGTCGATGATTCTCTCGGCATCCTCTCCTGGCCGCCCCTGCCCGATGTCCTCCCAATCTACCAGGCCGCCCAGCGCTTGCGCCTACCCCGCGCCTAGCGGAGGAATAGGCTCCGCGCCTCGATCCGGTGGAGTGAAAAGGGGTCAGACCACTTTTCCAGTTTCATCTTTTCGATTGTCTCTCCCCAATACTTCTCAAATTCCTTAGGTCCTGCTTCACCCATCGGATGTCTTCGGCATGTTTTTCGTCTGACATACCTACGGGCTGAAATAGCGTGAAGAGCACCTCGCTTCCAGAACCGTTCGGCACAACACGCATCGGAACAAAGACCTCCACACCAGGAGCTGGGTTCACATAATGATCCAAAATGCCAAGGTTGTTCTTCCTGGTGAAACGCACCCTCACTGGACCCTGTGGAGTTTCGGCGATCCACCCACCCTTCGATTTCTTGATTGACTGACAAAACATCTTGGCCCATTTCGGCAGATTTTCTGGGTTCGAGACGAACTCATACAGCTTTTTCGGATCACAGTTTATGGAGACGCTCAGTGTTCTTGATTTCAACAATGCCGCCATGTTCAATCTCTCCTAGGGTCAGCGTTGGGGGTCGGGTCTTGCGAGGAGATCGATGCCGTGAATGTCGGCACGGAAAGGACTTGACGGAAGCCAGAAACAATGTAGACTACATTTGAGACCACATTGCGAGGAGGTTCACATGAGGTTCGTCAACGTACGTGAACTCAAGGCCAAGGCCTCCGAGTATCTCAGCCTTGCAGAAAAAGGAGAGAACGTGATCATCGTCTCTCGGGGCAAGCCTCGCGCCGCCATCCTGCCTCTCAACGAGGCAGACCTCGAGGATTTCATCCTTGCCAATCACCCTCGCTTCCGGAAAATGATCGAGGCGTCTCTCGGAAGCTACCGTAGAAAGGGAGGCATCCGTATCGAGGACCTCATCAAGGACGCGGAGAAGAGCCTTGCGCGTCGAGGTCGCTAGGCCGGCCCAGACCCAGCTTGCTAAACTTCCTCCGGATCTCCACTTGCAAATCCTCCGCGAACTTCAGACCCTCGGCGAAGACCCCTTTCCGGGTCCGCCAAAGAGCAAGAGACTGGTTGGCTTCAAGGTGCCCACCTTCCGTCTCAGGATCGGAGACTATCGAGCCGTCTACCGGATCATCGAGGACGTGATTGTGATCCTCGCTGTCGTCGCCCGCAAGGATCTGGACCGGATCATTCGCGGCTTGAAATAGGATGTTCCTTGCCTGGTTCTGGAGCCCTACTTAGGGTTACAAGAACCGACCGCAACGCCTTCTGACAATTCCTGGCCGGCGCAGCACGGGACTTCTGTGGCGGCGGGAGGCAGGTCGTAGTTCAGGTGATAGATCTCCCACTCGACCCCGTTCGGATCCCGGGCCCAGAACTTGTCCTGATTGGCGTGGCAGCAGTTGACCCCCATCTCCTCGTGGACCGGAATTCCAGCCGCCTTCACGCGGGCGAGATGCGCCATCACCGTCTCGGTCGAGTCAACCTGGATGCCCAGGTGATGCACCACGCCCTCACTGGTGCCAGCGGGCAGGCCCTGGGACAACGCCAGGTTGATGGGGGCAAAGGCTGGAAGGAACTTCACGTAGCCGGCCCGCTCTTTGACCGGCAGGACATCGAAGAACTTCTGGTAGAACTCGCGACTCTTTGCCAGATCAGACACGTGGATGTGGATGTGCACCTTGGCGCTCATGGGATCCTCCTTTAG
>JAHFDE010000004.1:23053-27174 GCA_023249165.1 Candidatus Methylomirabilota bacterium
AGCCGGCCCGCTCTTTGACCGGCAGGACATCGAAGAACTTCTGGTAGAACTCGCGACTCTTTGCCAGATCAGACACGTGGATGTGGATGTGCACCTTGGCGCTCATGGGATCCTCCTTTAGCAGCACGCGGTCAGCAGCCGAACCATCTGGGCAACCATCTCGCGCTTGACAGAATAATAGACGTACCGCTCCTCTTTCCGGCTCTGGATCAACCCGGCCCGACGCAACAGGTCCAGGTGGTGCGACAGCGTGGGCCATGGCACCTCCATGGCCTCCTGGATCTCTCCGGCCGGCACCTCACGCCTTGCCCGAACCAGGAAGAAGAACACCCGAAGGCGGGTCAAGTGAGCGAGGGCTCTGAATGCTTCCGTGTGGGCCTCATCGGCCACCAGTTTGGCCAGCGGAATAGTTACTTTCATGATTCTAGAAATACCGAACTATCTCGGCCTTGTCAAGAGAAAAATTCACATCCCCAGGGCCCAGATCCAAGCGCGGATGAAGCACTGGTGCGCGGCAGCCTACCACCACGCCTCCACGCTTTGACGAAGGGGCTCTCAAAGGAGGGTTCTTACAACTTCCTTAACAGACTGAACGCGGTGATGGCGAGATAGCCGGCTACGAGGAGCGAGAGCCACGAAAGCCACGCGGGCACAACAAAGCTTCCGATCTGCGCGGGCCAGGCATAAATGATCCGCGCCAGGTGCAGCATTGCAATGATGCCGAAGATTGTCCCGCTCACCCCAAGGAAAGTCCTTTGGCTCATGAGTTTCCTACCCTTCGGAGGCATTCAGTCGATTGCTGTTAGACCTTGCTGTGTTCGGGCTTCCACTGGCAGGTGCCGTCTGGCAGAGGGATCGGCGTGAAATCACCGAAAAGGTGTGGCGCTTCCTTCTTCATGATATCGGCGACCTTGCCGAAGACCATGCGGATCTCCACCTCGGCCCCAGGCTCGGTCCGTGCCTCGATCACCCACCGGAGGGTCCGGGCGTTGGCCGTCCAGATGATCGTGGTCGCCACCCCGTCGGGCGCAACGCGGCGCATGGCCGAGGTGAGGACTTTCTTCTCGTGAAATGGCCGCCCCTCGATCCCCAGGACCTCGGCCAGTCGCTGCTGGGCCTCCTCAGTCTTGGCCACGGCCTCTTCGAAGATCGCGAGCGCCTCGGGATTGTCGCGGATCTCGGGTGGGACCCACATCCCGACTTCCGTCAGGCGCACGAAGCGGAGACTCTCTTGGCTGATAGCTGTTCCGGCCCGGTGCCGAACCAGTTCATGAGTAAATACGCGACTGACGTTGAAGAAGGCGAAGGTCCAGCTGGCATGCTCGATGACGCTTCCGTGCTTGACGTTCAGGATGTTTTCAAGATAAGTCTTGCTCCCCTCGCGAATCCTGGTGACATTGGGATTGAGCCCCGGCTCGAAGGAACGGTAGCAGGACCGCCCCGCCACCTCGACGAGCTTTTCCGCCCCCGAAGGGGCATCGGTGCCCCAGCCCGTCGCGCCCACCGCCCGAAGGTACGCGGCCAGTCCCTCGTCATTGATCGCCGGCCGGGCCAGGAGAAAGACGTGCGGTTCCACCTGCTTCATCTCGCCCTCCACTGCGAGCTATTCTGATGACCCGGGCCGCTACCCGTCAAGGGAAATCGCAAGCTCCGCGCAGGCACGGCACGCAGGCCCTATCGTCGATCGTAAGACCGGCTTGGGCAGTCATCCTTCGTCAGCGGACAATTCCGCGGGTTGCCGGTTCTTTGGCACCAGCCCCCTCGGCCCCTCGCTCCGGGCCTCTCTGGCAGCCGAGCCCTCCTGGAGTCACCCGAGTCTCCACCAATCTTCCTTCTTCCTTGCTGAGGCAGCACCGGCAGGTCCCGAGCGACATCGCCGGAAGCGGCGGGGACCCCCGGCGAGCGACGGCCTGGGAAACCGAGGCGCGATCCGTGCGTCTGGGCTCTGCACGGGGCGTGAACACGGAGGGACCCAGGCCGTAAGCCGCCGCGCAGGGTCGCCGCGAGAGGCCTGGAGCGAGGGTCGTGGAGGTGCTGCCTTTTTCCTTCCCATCCGACCGCGGGAGAATCTCGCCACCGCTATCTGGCTCGTGATTAAATGGTGCGTGGAGTCTCCGAGGACGGATGGGTCGGCCGACGACAGGACCCGCGGGCCGCACGGATCGGATGCTAGTAGGCTGGAATGCCGGTACGCCCCGAAAGATCAAGCGTTCTAGCATCCTAAAACGGGAGTGACGCGAACGCGCGGAGGTAGCGGCCCAGAAATTCGCCAAGAAAAACCGTGATGACTGCTACGTAATAAAAACCGGTGGCCGCCTGGACGTTGGGGAGGCGTAAACAATTCAAGATCACCAGCGCAACCCCTAAGGAGGCGCCGATCCCGACGATCATCCGGCCAAAGAGAAGGGCCCAGTGCTCGCCCAAGAGGCGCAACCACTCCCCCACTAAGTTTGACTGCCCAAAACCATAGACCAGGAGCGTGAAGAACGCCGGCAGGGCCCCCTGGAGCAGAATAACCATACAGAAGACGTCGGAGAGGCGCTTGATCAGAGAAACGGGCAGATGCGGTTCGTTCAGATATCGGTGCCCGAGCAGAAGCCCGACCAGCGCCGTCCCGAGCAGGAGGGCCGAGGTGAGCGCATTGGTCGCGCCCATGACGATCCCCAACGGCCCCGCCCCGGCAATCGGATAGTGCAGGACGTCTGCCACCAGGAGGGATACCCCCGCAACAACACCGAAGCGGTGCAGGACCGTCGCCCCGGGAGCACCGGGGATAAACCAAATCACAGTGAACGCCAGCAGGAACGCGACAAAGAGGGCACCGGACCACCCGTGGATCCATCCCTCTCCTCCGGTCCGCCACAGGGCCAGTCCTTCTACCGCGAGGAGGATCAGACCAGCGATCCGAAAGAACTGGCGGCTGATGACCTTAAAGGGGATCAAGAACAGCGCCACCATGCCGCCAACCGCGACCTGGTGAAGGAAAGAGACGAAGGCCCGGCCCAGATCGTCCATCGCCCCTAATTCGCCCGGGTCTTCATCGGTTTCTCCTCCATGGCTTCGACCTGCAGGGTCTGCTCCAAGAAGCAAGCTCGCATCCGCGCATCGACGGGAATGGAGGGGTGGCTGGCGGTCTCGATCAGGCCTTCTGGTAGATTTCCCCGCCCCTCTCCATAAACTCCGCCGCCTTGGCCTGCATCCCCTTCTCCAGGACCTCGGTTTCGGGGATCCCGTGCCTGGCGGCGTAATCCCGCACATCCTGCGTGATCTTCATAGAGCAAAAGTGTGGGCCGCACATGGAGCAGAAGTGCGCCCCCTTGGCCGCCTCCGCGGGCAGGGTCTCGTCGTGGAGTGCCCGGGCGCGATCAGGGTCCAATCCGAGGTTGAACTGATCCACCCAGCGGAACTCGAAGCGCGCCTTTGACAGGGCGTTATCGCGAATCTGCGCGCCAGGATGGCCCTTGGCCAAATCGGCGGCGTGCGCCGCGATTTTGTAGGCGATGATGCCGTCCTTCACGTCATCCTTATCCGGCAGTCCGAGATGCTCCTTGGGGGTGACGTAGCAGAGCATGGCACAACCGTACCAGCCGATCATTGCCGCCCCGATGGCCGAAGTGATGTGGTCATAGCCGGGCGCGATGTCCGTGGTGAGGGGGCCCAGGGTATAGAAGGGGGCTTCGGCGCATTCCTCCAGTTGCTTGTCCATGTTGATCTTGATCAGGTGCATGGGAATGTGACCGGGGCCTTCGATCATGGTCTGCACGTCATGCTTCCACGCGATCTGGGTCAGTTCGCCCAGGGTTCGGAGTTCCGCAAACTGGGCTTCGTCATTGGCGTCGTAGATGGAACCGGGACGCAGGCCGTCGCCGAGGGAGAAGCTGACGTCGTAGGCCTTCATGATCTCGCAGATCTGCTCGAAGTGAGTGTACAGGAAGCTCTCCCGGTGATGGGCCAGACACCACTTGGCCATGATGGAACCGCCGCGCGACACGATGCCGGTCATGCGCCTCGCTGTGAGCGGGATATACGCCAGGCGCACCCCGGCGTGAATGGTAAAATAATCTACGCCCTGCTCGGCCTGCTCGATCAGGGTGTCGCGGAAGATCTCCCACGTCAACTCC
>JAHFDE010000121.1 GCA_023249165.1 Candidatus Methylomirabilota bacterium
TGCTCGATCCCCCGCACCCCGTCCATCCCCGGGCCGATGACATGGTCGTGGTAGTGCCAGTAGCCTGCCGTACCCGGCGCCGCGATCCAGCGATAGACATATTTGCCCCCCGGCGGCGCGAAGGAGCGTGTGTGCCGCGTCCCATCACTGTCGATCTTGTAGTGGACACCGTGGACATGCACACTCACATCAACGTCGAGCTGATTCACGAGCGTGAGTTCCACCTCATCCCCTTCGTAAATCTCGATCGTGGGGCCGGGGATCGTGCCGTTGTAGGTCAGGCTGCCATCCGCCGCCTGTTGCGCGAGAAGAGTAATCTGGTGCTTCTTGGGGGCGAACTCTCCCACAGGCGTCATTGCCCGCTGTTCAGGGATATGGGGCACCTGGGGTATCCCCATTACCGGATGCAGACCGTCCGCGACTGCTGTCCCCGGACTCGGATGGGGATGGGCCCCTGACGTCTCGGCGCCTGGAGGCGTGCTGGCCGCCCTCGCGCTCAGTGCTCCGCCGTATGCACCCAGCCCTACCGTCATGACGCACCCAAGGGCGACGATAATCCTCCCCATCTTTCCCTCATCTTCAGGACCTACCTATTCACCGACGCCCGAGCAGAAGGCACCGTATCCTTCGTCACATGCCCACAAGTGCGTATAAGTTATCCTCGGCAGGCTTTCAGGTCAAGGGGCCGTTTTTGAAGGAGTCGCCTCTCCTGGGGGTCCTAGGACGCTCTTGGTGTAGGCGCGGATAGGCTAAGGGGAAGAGATAGACAGGAAGCCCTTGACAAATGCCGATGGACAGTACGATGATGCATGATGCGCCCACCGCGCTAAGGCCTTCCCGGCATGACCGGGAGGGCCTTTGCTGTGAGACGCTCCCGTGGGCAGCCCACTTTCGCCGAACGGCGAGGGCGCCAAGGAAGGAGGCGCATGGCAGAAAAGACCCTTGGAGAGCTCCTGGAGGGCCTGGCACCCCTCGATGCCTCGGGGGGCGGGAATGTCCCGATCCAAGGGATCAGCAACGATTCCCGGCGGATCCAGCCAGGGTTCCTCTTCGTCTGCATCCAGGGATTCAAGGATGATGGGCACCGCTACGTTCCGGAGGCGTTAGAGCGGGGGGCAGCGGCGCTCGTCGTGGAGAGCCCCCTCTCCGGACGGGTGAGCGTCCCTGTGATCCGCGTGGCGGACGCCCGCAAGGCCCTGGCCCTGCTCTCGGCGCGATTCTACGATCACCCCTCCGCCCGTCTCACCCTCATCGGGGTGACAGGGACCCAGGGCAAGACGACCACGACCTATCTCATCGAGGCGACCCTGCGCGAGGCCGGTATCAGGACGGGGCTGATCGGCACGGTGGTCCAGCGCGTGGGAGAGCGGGAAGAGCGGTCCACCCTGACCACTCCGGAATCCCTCGAGATTCAGCGCCTCCTCGACCAGTCGGTTCGCGCCGGGATCACGCATGTAGTCATGGAGGTCTCCTCACACGCCCTTGCGCTGCACCGGGTCGCCGGGTGTGACTTCGATATCGCCGTGTTCACGAATGTCTCGTCCGACCACATGGACCTGCACGGGACGCGGCGAAAGTATCTGGATATCAAGGCCGCCCTCTTCGGCCAGCTCGGCGCGGATCCGGCCAAGTGCGCCATCGTGAACGTGGACGACCGCCAGAGCGGGCGGATCCTCGATGCCACCCGATGCCGCATCTTGACCTACGGCATCCATCGGGAGGCCGCCCTGACGGCCGGCCACATCACGGCGGGCCTTCGGGCCCTGGACTTTGTCGCCTATACGCCCCGCGGGCAGACGCGCGTCCACATGGGACTCACGGGTACCTTCAATGTCTACAACGCCCTGGCCGCTACGGGGGTGGGCCTCTGTCTGGACCTCGATCTCGAGACGATCAAGCGAGGGTTAGAAGGCGTGGCCTCTGTCCCGGGGCGGTTCGAACTTATCGAGCTCGGGCAGGATTTCCTCGTGATCGTGGACTTTGCCCACACCGCAGCCGCCATGGAGCAGCTCCTGACAACCACGCGGCCCTTCACCCAGGGCAGGATCATCACCGTGTTCGGCTGTCCGGGAGAGCGAGACAAGACCAAGCGGCCGGTCATCGGCCAGGTCGTCTCCCGACTCAGTGACCACGCCATCCTCACGACCGACAACCCGGCCAGCGAGGACCCGCGCCAGATCTCGGAGCAGATCAGGGCGGGAATGCGCCGGACCCGGCGCGGGTGCACGTCCGAGATCATCCTGGACCGGACGGAGGCCATCGCCAGAGCCGTGGGCCTCGCCCGCCGAGGCGACGCGGTCATCCTGGCAGGCAAGGGGCATGAGGAGTATCAGATTATGCAGACCGGCCTTGTCCCCTTTAGCGACCGGGAGGTCGCCCGAGGCGCGCTCCAGGCAGCGAAAAAGGTCGCCGCCCAGATCGGATACTCAGCGACAGAACGGTGAGATCTCCAAATCCACAAGGTGGTCGCGAAGATCCGGGTGGGGACCCATCCCCACGGAGTCGCCCTGAAGCTGTGACAGCCGCGCTTCGTACATGCGCGCCGCCGCGCACTCGCCCGTGCGTGATGACCGGCACCCTGATCCTGCTGACGCTCGCGATGCCAGCCGGTCTCGCAGCGCACTCGACCCTGGTACGGTCCCAACCACCCGCGGGCGCCACCCTGACGACGCCGCCGGGTGAGATCATCCTCTGGTTCAACGAGCGCCTCGAACGACAGTTCCATGCGGTGACCGTTACCGACGGACAGGGCAGGACGATCCCGACGCAGAATCCTCACGTGGACCGGGCGGATCCGACGAAGCTCACGGTCACTGTCGAGCCCCTCCCTCCGGGCGTATATCTGGTGAGGTGGCGGGTCCTGTCCCGAGACGGCCACGTCGCGGAAGGCGCCTTTTCCTTCTCCATTCAACCCTGATCCATCGAGGCCCCCATGATCGAAACGGCAGACATGCTTATCCGCGGGATCGGTTTCATGGGGATCGTGGTCTCCGTCGCTGGCCCGATCCTATTCCTCGTCGTGCTTCGTCCGGCCCTGTCGGTGACGGGCGAGGAGGGCCTGAACCAGGAGATCGGCAGACGCATCGCGCGGACCTGCCTGGCGAGCGGCCTCCTCTTAGCAAGCGCGACGGCAGGCGCGGTCTTCTTCGTGGGGGCGGCCGTTACGCGCGAGGGGGCGAGTCTCTGGGACCTGGCCCTTTTGAAGCGCGTCCTCCTCGAGACCGCGCACGGCAATATCCTGCTTCTGCGAATGGCAGGGGGGATCGGCATGGTTCTCCTCTTTCGGTTCATCGCGCTCTCCCCTGCCAGCCCCCGTCTCTGGGGGGCCGCGACGTTCGCGGCGTTCCTCACGCTGGCGACGTTTCCCTTGAGCGGTCACGCGGCGGCTCTGCCCACTCGCGAGGTCCTCGCGATGACCGTGGACGGCCTGCACCTCTTCGGCGTGGCCACGTGGATCGGCGGGCTCTTTCACCTGCGCCTCCTCCTCGGCTCTCTCGCCAGAGACCCGGTGACCATCGCTACCGCGGTGCGCCGTTTCTCCCCCTTTGCTCTCGCGAGTGCAGGCCTCCTCATCGCAACCGGTCTGATCAATGCGCTGCAGTACGTCGGCAGCCTGACCGCCCTTCTCGTGACCCCATACGGCCTGACGCTCACCGCCAAGCTCGTGCTCTTGATACCGCTCTTGACCTTTGGCGCCGTTAATTTCCTGATCCTCCGCCCGGCGCTGCAGCACACAAAACAACACGACGACGATCCGCTCCTGCGACGGCTCACCACAACGATGCAGGGGGAGCTGGGGTTGGGACTGGTGATCCTCTTACTCGTCGGGGCCCTCACGGCCCTCCCGTATCCGGTGGAGGACTCCCCAGGAACGAGTGACCTTGCCCCCGTCTTCTCCCGGCTCACACCCCGCTGGCCCCACTTCTCGAGCCCCACCGCGAAGCAGGTCTGGGAGCAGAAGCTCGCCCAGAAAGGGACGCCGAACCCGATCCGATCCGCCGATGCCATCGCCTATGCCGAGTTCAACCACCACTGGGCGGGGGCCTTCGTCCTCGTGATGGGCCTGCTCTCTCTCCTCCATGCCTTCCGTCCACGCCTTGCCTGGGGCCGCGCCTGGCCACTCACCCTGATCGGCCTCAGCATCTTCCTCTTCTTCCGGAATGACCCCGGTGTCTGGCCCTTAGGGCCGATCAGCTTTTGGCAAAGTTTGACGATCGTCCACGTCCTGCAACATCGCCTCTACGTCGTCCTGGTGGCGGCCCTGGGCATCGTGGAATGGCTGGGCCAGACCGGACGCATCCGCCGCACCTGGTGGACCTACATCTTCCCAGGGATTTGCGTCATCGGCAGCCTGATGCTCTTCCTCCACGCCCACGGGGGCTTGGAACGGGCCGACTCCCTTACCCATATTCAGCATGTGGTGATAGGGACCCTGGGACTCTCAGCGGGGGTGAGCCGATGGCTCGAGCTTCGGGTGCAGGGAGAGGATCGCCTCTACGGCAGGCTGTGGGGCCTTTCCGTCACCCTGCTCGGCCTGTTCCTCTTCCTCTTTTTCCGGGAACAGTGATGGGAGGTTCAGGGGAGAGCAAGCTGGAGCAAGCGCTCTGGATTGAAACGCGCTCCCTGAAGGCGCCCCCCCCAGTGAAGGTGGGGGCCGGAGGCGCGACCGGTCGCCCCGACCCAACCGAGGACGTCTCCCTTGGCCACCTCTTGCTCAACCGCCACCCGATATCCCTGCAGGTGATAGTACATCGTGAAGAGTCCGCCCCCATGATGGACGATCACCGAGTTGCCGCTGAAGAACAGCTCACCGGCGTAGACCACCACGCCGCGGTTACTCGCCCGGACCGGCGTGCCGGCTGCCGCCTCGAAATCGACGCCGGTATGGGGGCTGCGGGGCTGACCGTTGATGATCCGCCTGAGCCCGAATGTGCTACTGACTTGAAGCGTCCCCTCGAGGGGCGCAATGAAGGCATGTGACCAGGACGGTTCCCCCTTCCACGTCTCCCAGATCGACGCCAGCATCGTCTCCTCCCGGCGGACCCGTTCGAGGGTTTCCGCATCGAGATCGACCATCGCCTTGGGGAGCGTGAGGTGCTGCAGAGGAAATCGACCGTCCGCCACCGTGACCTGGACTCGGCGGTGATACCGCTGTCCAGACCTCCCCTGGGCCTTCATCTCGACCGGATGAGGGCCGGGTGGGGTTTCGAGATCCACCGCGAGGAGGACGGTGTACGCTCCTCCTCCTTCCGCACGTCGTGGGAGGCTCAGGCCCCGGAAGCGCGCCTCGAGCCCGATGAGCGGCTCGGCGGCCGTGACCCGGAGGCCCCGAAGGTCGCCCTGGACGACCGGCTTCTCGGGGAGCTGCACCTGGAGATCCGCCTCCACCCCCAGGGGGTACACCAGAACCAGGAGGCCGAGAGGGAGACTCACCCGCAGTTGCCTCGTCACGGTCCCTCGGGACCGCGTCGGGATGCCTCCTTCCACTACGCCCTCCCTGCCCCGCTCAGGCGGATGGATTCGCCAGGCGTTTCATCTGTCGAATGGCCGCAACTGGATCGGGATTGTGAAAGACGGCCGAGCCCGCCACGAGGATGGATGCCCCTGCCTTGGCAATCCTGGCGCAGTTCTCAACCTTGATCCCTCCATCCACCTCGAGCTCACAGCGGAGCTTGAGCGCATCGAGCCGTCGCCGCATCTCCTCCACCTTCTGTTCCACGTGGGGGATGAACCCCTGACCCCCGAAGCCGGGGTTCACGGACATCACGAGGACGAGATCGAGATCACGGATCACTGGATCGAGGGTGTCGAGAGGGGTGGAGGGATTGAGAGCCACCCCGGCCTTGGTGCCCGTGGCCTTGATCTGCCGGATAGTTCGGTCGAGATGCGGACAGACCTCGGCATGGACCGTCAGACAGTCACTCCCGGCCTTGGCGAACTCGGCGATGTAGCGCTCGGGGTACTCAACCATCAGGTGCACATCGAAGGGAACCGCCGTCCGGGGGCGCAGAGACCGAATCACGTCCGCCCCGTAGCTGATCGCGGGGACGAAGTGGCCGTCCATCACGTCGAAGTGGAACAGGTCGGCCTCCTGCTCGACTGCGAGGATCTCCTCTGCCAAGCGGCCATAGTCTACCAGGAGGACTGCCGGTGCGATCTTGACCATGTTCCCCTCCGGGGAAAGCCGTCAGCTACGCACTGCTGGGATGCTAGAAAGCTAGTAGGCGGGAAAGCAGGAAATTTGAGATTCTCCAAGCCTCCAAGCATCCTGGCCTTCCAGCGTCCTAGCGGTATTTATTGGGCGACGACGAGCGACACCTCCTCTTTTTCTTTGATCCGCGTTCCGAACGAGGGCTCTTGGAGCACCACCCGGCGGGCCTGAGCGGGGAAGGACTGGTAGGTCACCCGAGGCTCAATGCCCATCTCCTTCAGGATGCCGACGGCCTCTTCCTCCCCCTGCCCGACCAGGTTGGGCATCACATAGAAGCGGTCTTCCTCCCCCAGGCTGACCAGCACGCTCACCGCACTCCCCCGCCGCGTCGGGAAACCGGCCGGCGGGTTCTGCGCGATCACCACGCCCGTCGGCAGGCTCGTGTGCACCTTGGCGGTAGGCCCGAGCAGCAGACCCTGCTCCGCCAAGAGCCGCTGCGCCTGCGGGAGGGGCTGGCCCGCGAGGTCCGGGGCGAGCGTCTCATCGCT
>JAHFDE010000005.1 GCA_023249165.1 Candidatus Methylomirabilota bacterium
AGACCGAGGATGTCGAGCTGCGCCGAGCCGCCGATGACATCCTGAAGACGGCTCAGACGATTCCGGTCCATGCCCCCGAACACTACGACGGCACGAGCTTCGCCGTGCCGGTCGTCGAGCCTCCGGCAAAGCTCAAGTATCTGGCGCTGTTCGCCATGGAGATGGAAGAACGGGGGTTCGAGGTCCAGCCGGACGAAGAAGAGGATTGGGAGGACGAAGACGAATTCGAGGATGATGATGAAGAAGACGAAGACGACGATGACGATGACGAAGATGACTAGCGGGCCCGGCCGACGAGCTCTACTCGAAGAGGGACGGTTGGGCGGGGGCCGGGCGGCGGAAGGCCGCCGTGGAGAGGCCTGGACCTTCCGAGCCGATACCCGCCTTGCGGCAGGCGAGGGGGAAGAGGTCGGCGATCTGCTCGGCGAATATCCCTTCGCCTTTCATCCGCGATCCAAATCGCGGGTCATTGAGCCGTCCTCCGCGGATTGCCCGGATCCGGTTCAGCACCTTGTCCCTGCGTTCGGGCCGATGCTTGGCGAGCCATGCTTCGAAGAGGGGAGCGACGGCGTGCGGCAGCCTGAGTAGGACGTAGCCCGCAGATCGCGCGCCTGCCTTGGCCGCTGCGTTGATGATCGAGGGCAGCTCAGTGTCTGTGAGCCCCGGGATTACCGGCGCGACCAGCACCCCGGTGGGCACGCCCGCCCGGGACAGGGCCTCGATCGCGGCCAGGCGACGGCTCGGATGTGAGGTCCGGGGCTCCATGGTCCGGGCCAGATCGCCGTCGAGCGTCGTCACCGAAAGATACACGGCAGCCGCCTGGGTGCGGGCCAGCTCGCCGAGCAGATCGAGATCGCGCGTGACCAGATGGTTCTTCGTGATGATGACGACGGGGTTCCGGAACTCGGCCAGCACCTCGAGACATCGGCGCGTCAGTTTCAGGCGTCGCTCGACCGGCTGATAGGGGTCGGTCACCCCGCTGATCGCCAGGACCTGGGGCTTCCAACGGGGCGAGGACAGCTCGCGTCGTAGCAGCTCCGGGGCATCTTCCTTTACCAGGATCTTTGTCTCGAAATCGAGGCCGGCGGAGAAACCCAGGTACTCGTGGGTGGGACGCGCGTAGCAGTAGATGCAGCCGTGTTCGCACCCCCGATACGGGTTGACACTGGCCTCGAACCCGACGTCGGGACTGTCGTTAAACGTGATGAGCGAGCGGGAGGGGTCCTTGAAAAACTGGGTCTCGGGAGCGGGGTCCTCCGGGTCGGTCCGATCCTGGTCGCGAGCGTACGACAGGCTCTCGAACCGATTGGGAGGATTCTGGGCGGCGCCACGGCCGCGGATTGCAGCATGATCGCTCGTCATCGACCCACCTCGCTTGAAGGATGGAACGGATCAAGTAGCATTGCTATCCTATTTACGGAAGAGATCCTTCAACCCCTTCAAAAGTTCCTCCTCCGGCTTTTTCTCCGGGGGTTTGGCCGGCGGCGGCGGCGCTCCTGTTCCCGGCTGCAGCGGCTGCTCTGCCGGGGGTGATTTCGGCTTTTGTAGCCCCTTCGTGACCTCCTCGATCCCTTCCCCGATGAGGCGCTGCTGGAGCAGTCGAGAGACGTAGGCCAGGTCCGGTTGCGGCGTGACCCGGGGCAGGGTGCCGGTCAGGGTTACTGGAATCTCGAGGCGGCCCTCCTTGTTAGCTAGGTATCTGAGTCCCTTGACATCCGCTATGAGATCCGTCGAGAGTTCGCGCGAGAGGAGAACGACCGTCCGCATATCCAGGCTTTGATCCAGCCCCACCCAGCCTTGGCCCCGGGCGACCCAGTCGGTCGCGGCAACGAGGAGATTGTCGAGCTGAAGCTTCCCATCCCGGAGCGCGAGGGAGCCCTTCAGTTGACCGAACTCGGTATTCCGGGTCGCAAAGAACACGGGGTACTTGCTTTGCACCCGCGGTGAGATCAGCATGGAGAGACCCGGGACGCGCGTCAGTCCCGCCAACGCGCTCTCGGCCACATTGACGTCGAGCAGGGCGCCCCGCATGATCTCGGCCTGCCCCTGGCCCGAGAGGGACCGCTGGATCTCTTCCCAGCGGTTGCCGGATCCGGCGAGGTTCAAATCGAGGTTGATGCCACCACGGAGGTGACGGGGAGCGGCGGGTACTGCCCAGCGGAGCAGCTCGGCGAGATCGCAGTCGCGCACCTGGGTCGTCGCGGTGAACCGGGGCGTGCTCTCGCGCATGTCGTACTGTCCCCGGCCTTGTAGCGAGCCGTTCAGGGCTTTGAGCGCGAAGCTGTCAATGGTGACCACCTGACCGGCCATGGAGAAGGCTGCCTGGAGGTCGGTGTAGTTCACGTCAGTGATCGTTCCCCGGGCGGAGGCAATTCTTCCCCGAGACGAGAACACTCCCTTTTCCATCCCGGCCCGCCCCTCACCGGTCACCTGGCGCAGGACTTCCGGAGTCTTGCTGGCGCCTCGACCTTCTCGAAGATCGGCAAGCCAGAGTTCAGGGGCAGCAAGGCGGTAGGTGAGGGAGACCGGGACCAATCGTTCGGCCTGGGCGGCAAGTCGCATCTGGGACTTTCCGATGTTGAGCGGGGTCTCTCCGAGCACCGCCCCCTGGCCGGTGAAGTTGACGGTGGCGCTCTTGGCTGTGAGCGGCTGAGGAACCTGTGGCAGCGTGGCACGAAGTTCGGTCAGCGTCAGTGACCCGCTAATATCCGGGAGCCGGTCGGTGGCCATCGGGCCCTGGATCCTGGTGTGCACCTCGAAGCTCCCGGCGAGGTTCTGCCCCCGAAGGACCGGCAGGATCTTCTCCCAACCGGCGAGGCTTGAGCGGTTCGAGTCTAGCGCAAGGTGCACTCCAGGCATCGCACCCCGTGACACAGCTCCGGTGCCTGTGAGCTCCAGGGTGTGGAGTTCGACCTTGGCCTTCTTCAGGGCGATCTCGTTCTTCGTCACCCGGGCGTCCCAGGAAAGAAGCAGGGGCACTCCCTGAGGTTTTCGGAAGTGCTCCCCAAAGCTCATGGCGGCGGCAGTGGCCTCTCCCTTGCCTGTGAGGGCCATGTCTTCCAGGGTCCCGTCCACATGGGCGGTGAGTGAGAGGGGCCCGTCACCTTTGAGTTCGGCAGGGAGAGACTCAGCAAGTACCGGCAGGCGCCTCAGGTCGGCCAGCGTCACTGGCCCCACGTTGACATCGCCGCTGAGACGGAGGTCTTTGGGGTCGTCCAACGCAGCCGTCGGGGGCAGCGGGCCTATCGTTCCTTGGATGGTGAGGTTCCGGCGGTCACTGTTGACGGCTGCGGCCAGCGTCATCGAGACCGGTCGGTCAAAGCCAAAGTCCCTGACCTTGAGATCGACCTGGCTCGCGCGAAGCTCCACACCCGCCTTGCGGTCGACGTAGTAGAGCTCGCCACCGTCCACGTCCACCAGCGAGACAAGGAGCGGGAGGGCTTTGGTTGCTGTGGATGAGGGCGGGCCCCCCTCCGTTTTCTTTTGTAGTTCCGCTCGGCCAGGTCCCCCGATACTGGCAAAGTTGAACACCCCCCCTGTGTCGCGGATCGCCCTCACGACCGGCTTATGCAGGATCAGCCGTTTGACCCGCAGCTCTTTTCTGAGGAGGGGGAGGAACTCCACGTTCACTTGAAGATCGGCCGCGCGCAGGAAGTCCTGCGTCGAGAAGGCCTGGTCGTCTGCGAGGGTGAGGTTCTTTAGGCGAACGCCGATCCCCCCCCACAAGGTGACGCCAATGTCTTCCACCGCGACCTTGCGCCCAAGAGCCTGTTCGGCTTGCGCGAGAATGTAGTCCTTGTTGCGTTTGACCAGTTTATCCAGGTTGACCAGCGCGAAGACGACAACTGCCGCCAGGATGAGGAGAATGACCGCCGCGATCGTCAGCTTCCGCATGATGGTGAGTCCTCAGGGGAAAGAGAATTTCTCCCTCCTGAGCTAAGGAAACCGGAATCTGGGGTGAATGTCAACCAAAGATGTCTGTTCATCCGAGCGGGTGGTCCAATCAGGGGAGGCAAGTGGTTGGGGAAACAGCTGGGATTCGAGGAAAGCTACGGTGTAAGGGGCGGACCAGTAGGTGGTCAGCGGGGGATGTCGTTGGAGGGTGTGTAGCCCACCGGGCATCCAAGAAGGGTGTCAAGGGATCTGGTCACACGTGGATGGCGCGAAAGATTCCTTCGCCCCTTCTCCAGGTGTTCCAGGCGTGACGGCTCGGATAGATCCTGGGCTTCGGTTCAAAGGCACCGGTCCCGTCCAGCTTCGAGAGGACCATGTCGTGGTGATCAGGACAGACCTCACAGAAGCCGTACAGAGCAGCGTGGTCCTCCTCCGTGACAAACATCCGGTGACCGTCCTTCTGCTGATGCTCCACAATCCCCTCTCCGGCAAGTGCCCCAGGCCAAGCCATTTGGGCATAATGGTTCGGAGCGCCAACGCTGCGCTTTTAGCGAAAGAGTCACATCCCTGTCAAGCGTTTTCGAATTCTTTTCCTCATTTCCCTTGCTTTTTGGGCATTTACCCCGTTCTCCCCTTGCAAGAGCAGGACCAGATCCTCCTGGGCCATGCCAGTCCGGTGAGAGTTCTTGCGTCATGAGGTCCGGAGGGGTAAAGTAGCAGAGTATGGAGCAGAAGATACTAACCGTTCACGATCATCGACGGGAGCTTGACGAAAACCGGTACGTCTATGCCGTCCTCAGCCGGCGTTCGGGAGGGGTGTCGATCGGCATCAATCTGAATCCCGATAAGGTCTGCAATTTCGACTGCATCTATTGCCAGGTGGATCGGACCACCCCCGGGCGGTATCGGAGGGTTGACCTCAGGGTCCTCGAACAGGAACTCAGGGACATCCTGGGCAAGGCCAGATCGGGCGGCCTCCTCGAGCATCCACCCTTCTCCGCCATCCCCGCCCCGCTCCGCCAGGTGAAGGATATCGCCTTCAGCGGGGATGGTGAGCCGACGACCTATCCGCGCTTCAAAGAGGTGGTGGAGCTGGCCATCCGGGCGAAAGACGAGGCTGGCCTCGGCCACCTGAAAATCGTGATCATTACCAACGCAACGATGTTTCACCGGCCAAGGGTCCGGGAGACTCTCGCTGTATTGGATCAGCACAATGGAGAGATCTGGGCAAAGCTCGACGCGGGGACCGAGGAGTACTATCACCTGGTGGATGTCACCACGATCCCTTTCCAGCGAGTCCTGGATAATATCCTTGAGGCCGCCCGTCTTCGGCCGATTGTGATTCAGAGCCTTTTCATGAAGGTGCATGGTGTCCCACCGGACGGGCAGGAAATCAGGGCGTACTGCAATCGCCTTCGCGAGATCGTAGTGAAAGGGGGAAGGATCAACCTGGTCCAGGTCTATACCGTGGCTCGCCGCCCCGCCCAAGACTACGTCACCCCCCTCTCCAATGCCGAGGTGGACGCCATTGCGGAGGCGGTCCGCCAGATTCCTCTGCCCGTCGCCCCCTTTTACAGTGGCCAGGAGTGACGTCAGACTGGAGACCACAGACCGGAGATATCAGACTTCAGACCGCAGACCTCAGACCCTATCGGGTTCGTAGAATTTGTCGAGCCTTTCGGCTTGAAACCCAACAAACCCAACAAACCCAACAAACCCAACAAACCCGAAGAGGGACCGGAGACCGGGGAGCCGATAGCTCATGGATCACTGCCTAACACCGAACACCCGACACCGAATACCAGACACCCGACACTCAGGTACGATATGATCCTGGTGGCGGGAGCGACCGGGCGCGTGGGAAGCCTGGTTGTTGGACTCCTGCGGCAGCAGGGGAGAGCGGTGCGGGCCCTGTGCAGGAGTGGGGTCAAGGCCAAGCCGCTCCGCGAGGCTGGGGTCGAGATCACGTTGGGCGACCTCACGGATCGTCGGGCCTTGGTCGCAGCCTGTGAGGGAGTCCGCACCATCTTCAGTGCAGTCACCTCGTTGAACCCCAGGGCGTTGGACCAGTCATATTGCCCCGAAACCGTTGAAGAGCAGGGACACCGCGATCTCCTGGAGGCCGCTCGAGACGCCGGCGTTGACCAGATCATCTACCTGTCCGCGATCGGGGTGGACCATCTGGCGGCTCCCAGGCAGTTTCGAGTGAAACGTCGGGTGGAGGAGGTCGTGCGGTCATGCGGGATCCCGTATACCATCTTACGCCCGTCTGGCTTCATGGAGAACCTGTTGACTGTGCTGCCGCCCATCCGGCGCTTTGGCGTCGCACCGCTGCCGGGCAAGGGGACGACACCTATTACCTATATCGCGGTCGAGGATGTAGCGCGTGTCGCCGTCCTAGCCATTGGACACCCGGAGGCGAAGGGAGCTACCATCGAGTTCGGCGGCCCCGAAGATCTGAGTAACCGCCAGTGCGTGCAGATAGTCGCCAGGGTTTTGGGCAGGTCCGCACGGGTTTGTCCTATTCCCTTCCCGGCACTTCATCTGGCCGCGGCTGTGGCTCGCCCATGGTCGCCGGCCCTCCGGGAATTCTTTGCGATTCTACACTTTGTGGACCGATACGGTCTGCGTGCGCCCCGCCGTCCTCCATTTCCCGATAAGCTGTGGGCCCCGACCTCCTTTGAGGCCTTTGTCCGGCGCCAGACCGGCCGCGTAGGCGTTGACCCTTAAGAGCAGCGATGAGGACTGAGGTGCGAGGACTGAGGTTTCAGGACTGAGTTTTCGACCCTCAGTCCTCAGCACTCGTACCTGGCGGTAGCACCCGTGGTAGGATGCGGATATGGATTGGGAAGCTGAAAAGGTGCTGGCTGCGTTTCACCCGGCGGTCCGGGACTGGTTCGCCAGTCGATTCCAGGCGCCGACAGAGCCCCAGATGCGCGGCTGGCCAGCCATCGGGGAAGGGTCGAACACCCTCATCACCGCACCGACCGGCTCGGGCAAGACGCTCGCCGCCTTCCTCTGGTGTATCGATTACCTGGTCCAGTTGGGTGTCCAGGGCCGCCTCGCCGATGAGGTGTATGTCCTCTACATCTCCCCCCTCAAGGCCCTGACGAATGACATCCAGCGGAACCTCGTCGAGCCCCTGAATGGTATCCGCGACCTGGCCCGGCAGGCGGGGATCGAACTCCCTGAGTTACGGTCGGCGGTCCGCACTGGAGACACGGCACCCTCGGAACGCGCCTCGATGCGCCGACGGCCTCCGCACATCCTCATTACCACCCCCGAGTCACTCTTCATCCTCCTCACCTCAGAGCAATTCCGCGCCGCGCTCACGTCCGTCAGGTACGTGATCGTCGACGAGATCCATGCCGTGGCGGAGGACAAGCGGGGGGTTCATCTGTCTCTCAGTCTGGAGCGGCTCAGCCATCTGGCTAGTCAGGAGCCGGTCCGGATCGGCCTCTCTGCCACCGTGCGTCCGATCGAGACGATGGCTCACTTTTTGGTGGGGTGCGAGTGGCGCGATGGATCCCTCGTGCCCCGCCTCTGCCGCGTCGTGGCCAGCGACAAGCTCCGGGAGATGGATCTCGAGGTCATCGCGCCGCTGCCAGAGCTTGGGGCTGTCGCCCCTCGACCGGAGCTCGGCGCGGTGGCCACCAACGCCGTCTGGGAAGCCACCTATAACAGGCTGGCCGATCTCATCCGGACCCATCAGAGCGCCCTGATCTTCTGTAATAGCCGGCGTCTCACGGAGCGGGTCGCCGTCCGCCTCTCCGAGCGCCTGGGGGAGGATCAGGTGGCCGCCCACCACGGGAGCCTTTCGCGACGGCAGCGCCTCCAGACCGAGGCCAGGCTGAAGGCGGGTGAGATCAAGGTCGTGGTTGCCACGGGCTCGCTCGAGCTGGGCATCGACGTCGGCAGCATCGATCTCGTCTGCCAGATCGAGTCGCCGAGATCGATTGCCGTTGCCGTCCAGCGGATCGGTCGCTCCGGACATCACCTAGGCCAGACGCCCAAGGGGCGCTTCGTGGCATTGACCCAGGATGACCTCCTGGAGTGTGGGGCCATCGTCCGGGCGATTCGAGCAGGAAGGCTGGATGCCATCGAGATCCCGAGAAACTGTCTCGACGTGCTGGCCCAACAGGTCGTCGCGGCCGCGGCGTGCGAGGAGTGGGCCGAGGAGGATCTCTACCGCCTGTGTCGTCAGTCATTCTGCTACCGGGATCTCTCGGGGGATGACTTTCAGGCCGTCCTGATGATGATGAGTGAGCGACTGCCCACAGAGCCTCGCGGCGTCTACCCGAAACTCTCGTGGGATCGCGTGCAGAGTCGCGTCAAGGGCCGACGAGGCGCCCGACTGGCAGCGATCACCTCCGGGGGCACCATCCCCGACACCACCAACTACGATGTCACCCTGGAACCGGCAGGGCTGAAGATCGGCGAGGTCGAAGAGGATTTTGCTCAGGAGAGCATGGCGGGCGATATCTTCACCCTCGGCAACGCCTCGTGGCGGATCTCGAAGATCGAGCGGGGACGGATGGTGGTGCAGGATGCGCATGGGCTGCCACCCTCGATTCCGTTCTGGCACGGAGAGGTCCCCGGACGGACCTTCGATCTCGGTCTCGAGGTCGCAAGGCTGCGGCGCGACCTTGCAGAGCGTCTTGGAGATCCGGCGGTGGCGCGAAGCTGGTTGGCCGAGGTGGGAAAGCTCGACGAAGCGGCGGCTGAAACAGCAGTCGTCTACCTGGCGCGACAGCAGACCGCAGTCGGGCTGCTCCCGACAGACCGAATTCTCTTGGCCGAGCGATTCTTCGATAACCTGGGGGGGACCCAGGTCGTGCTTCATGCCCCCTTCGGGATGCGGGTAAACCGGGCCTGGGGATTGGCCCTAGGCAAGAGACTCTGCCGTAACTTCAACTTCGAAATCCAGTCGGCGGCCACCGACGATGCGATTCTCCTGAGCTTCGGCCCGCGGCACAGCTTTCCCCTCGAGACCGTCTTCCACTTCCTGAACCCTGAGACCGTAGAGGAGGTGCTGGTCCAGGCGGTCCTGACCGCTCCGCTTTTCGAGGCGCGGTTCCGCCAGGCGGCCGTCCGCGCCCTGCTCATCCTCCGGCATGCGCAGGGACGGCGGGTTCCTGCGTACCTGCAGCGCCTGCGAGCCACGGATCTCTTGGCGGCTTGTTTTCCGGAGCAGCAGGCGTGTTTCGAGAACCGGGAGCCGGATATCGCCCTTCCGGACTACCCCCTGGTCCAGGAGACGATCCGAGAGTGCTTGTGGGACACGCTGGACCTCGACCGATTGAAGGCGACCCTGGAAGGACTCAGGCACGGGTCGATTACCGCAGTGGCGAAGGATGTCCCGGTCCCGTCCCCCTTTGCCCACAAGATCCTGGCCGCCTGGGACTACGCCTTCATCGATGACGCTCCCCGGGAAGAGCGGCGGAGCCGGACGGTGCATACGCATCGAGGGGTCCTGGGCGAGATCTTGCGCACCGAATCTTTCGACGGCTTCCTCGATAAAGAGGTGGTGGAGCAGGTGGCTCAGGAGGTGGGCCGCATCGCCCCGGCCCATGCCCTCCGGGACGCCGATGAGCTGGTGGACTTCTTGAAGGATGCGGGACCTCTGTCGGCGGCCGAGATCGGCAGGCGGCTCGCGGCGGAGCCGGGCGTGATGCTCGAAACCCTCCGTCGGGAGATGAGGGCGGTTCAGGCCATTGTGTCGGAGGGGACGCCTCCGGTCTGGATCGCAACCGAGACGATCCCCCTCTGTCAGGTGGCCTATTCCGATCTGCAGATCTTGGACCTGGTTCGTCTTCCTGAGGCCCTGACCGCCGAGGCCTGGGAGCCAGGGACTGCCCGTCGCGACCTGGTGCGGCGCCATCTCAGGCACGGTGGGCCGACGACGGCCGGGGAGGTTTCCGAGCGTGTACGCCTCTCCCTCTCGGAGGTTCAATCCATCCTTGCGGGACTCGAGGCCGAGGGGGTCATCTTCCGGGGCAATTTTCTGCGCGATCTCCCGACACCGCAATGGTGTGAGCGGACCATCCTGGAACGGATTCATCGCGTGACCCTGACGCGCCTCAGGCGGGAAATCGAACCGGTCCCGCAAGAGCGGTGGGTTGAGTTTCTTCTCGCGTGGCAGCATCTTGCCCCCCATACCCGCCTGCACGGCGTCGAGGGGCTTCAGGCGGTGATCGAACAGCTTCAGGGTCTCGAGCTGCCCGCGGAGTCATGGGAACACGAGGTCCTTGCCCGTCGGGTGGCGGACTACCGACCGGAATTGCTGGATCAGCTGTGCGTTTCAGGCGAGGTCGTCTGGGGACGGTCGAGCGGGGAACCTCAGCAGCGCCGAAAGGGTCCCGATCCCTGCCCCGTGGCCTTCTTTCATCGTGATGAAGTCCTCCCGCTGAGGGGGAGCCTCTCGGCGGAACAGATCGCCGGGCTGATCGAGCACCTTTCGCCCGAGGCGCGGGCAGTCTACGACATCCTGCAGCGGCAGGGAGCCTCCTTTACCACCGATCTGGCATCGGCGGCGGGCTTGACTCCGGAAAAGACCCACGCCGCGCTGTGGGAGCTTGTCCATTCGGGCCTCGCGACCAATGATAGTTTCGCCGCCGTCCGGTTCGCCCTCGTCGGGGGGCGTCCGGTCAAGGATGAGGACCGGCCCAGTCGAAAGACCCTCAAGCGCCGCGTGCGGCTCCGCATGCTGCACGGTCGATGGTCCCCTCTGGCTTCGGGGAGTGCGGAGGAGCATCTCAAGAGCTGGACCCGACAGCTCTTGGACCGATACGGAGTCCTCTTTCGAGAACTCCTGGTTCTCGAGACGGCCGCACCGGCATGGCGAGAGGTGCGGGAGACCCTCCGGCGGCTGGAGTACGCGGGGCAGATTCGGCGCGGCCTCTTTGTCGCGGGGGTCTCGGGGGAGCAGTACGCTCTTGCCGAAGCGGTCGAGCTTCTTCGGGCGATGAGAAACCGGGGCGCGTCAGAGACCTGGACCATGGTTTCTGCCACTGACCCCTGTGCGCTCTGGGGGGTCGTTCTCCCAGGACCCAAGATAGGGCGGCTGCCTGGCAATCTGGTCGTCGTGCGTGCAGGCGAGCCGATCCTGGCGCTCGAAGGGGGTCGCATCCTCTTTTTGGCGGAGGCAAGCGACGGGGCATTGGCAGAGGCAGTGGACACACTGGTAAAGCAGCGACAAGGGCGCAAGCTGGTGATCGAGTGGTGGAACGGCAAGCCGATTGCGGCCTCGAAAGGATGGAGCCTGTTAGCAGATGCCGGATTTCACACCGATGGGGAGCGTCTGGTCTACGATGGCCTGCCCGGACCCACAGCCAGAACTTAGCACTCAGGACTGAGGACTGAGGGCCGAGCCTCAGCACTCAGTCCTCAGCGCTCATCGCTCAACACTGCTTCATAGGAGGCCGGCCTGTTCAAAAACGCGTCGGATCTCGAGGCGCTCTTCATCGCTTGGAGGGAGGAGGGGCGGCCGCGGCCATCCTCCGGTATATCCCACCATATCCATGGCTGCCTTCAAGCCACCGATGCCGAAGCGGGTGGTCACCGCCTGCATCGCCGGAAGCAGCGTGAGCTGTTGCTCCCGCGCCTCGTCGAGCTTCCCCTCCCGGAAAAGTGAATAGAGGTTGAGACACGCCTCGGGCGCGCAGTTGGCAAAGGCGAGGATGCCGCCCCGTGCTCCAAGCGAGAGGGCGGGGAGAAAGACCGGGCCTGAGCCCACGAAGAGGATGAATTCGCGAGGACTCACCTGCAGGTACTGGGCGAAGACCGCCATATTGCCTGCGCTGTCCTTCATGCCGACGATGTTGCCGTGCTCCGCCAAACGGCCGACCACGTCGGGGTCGAGGACGATCCCGGTGAAGATCGGTACGTTGTAGAGGAACACGGGGACCAGGGAAGCGTCGCCCACCCGTCGGTAATGCTCGATCAAGATCTGGGGGCGCATGTGGGGCTTGTAGTACGAGGGAGTGACGACCATGACGGCGTCCGCCCCGATGTCCGCCGCGCGCCGGGTCAGCGTGATCGTGGCATGCGTCGCCTCACAGCCGGTGCCGGCGATCAACACCTTGTCGCGGGGGATGTGCTCTCGCGCGACCTCCAGGATCCGGACCTTTTCCTCCTCACTGAGATAGACGAACTCCGAGTTGCTCCCCAGGATGAGGTAGCCCGCGAGGGCGGTCCGATTCCACCGCGCGAGGTTACTCACCAGGGCGGCGTAATCCACCTCGCCCGACTCGGTAAACGGCGTAATGACGGGCGGGATGACCCCGCGAATCTCTCGCATGCTTGATCGCCTCCCGAAAGGCCATCACGATTGCTGCGACCATAGCGCGTTGAGGGATCCGCGTCAAGGTGAAGACAAAGCCCTTCCGGCCTCGGGAGGCTCATGCTATCAAGGGGTGGACCTTTGCGTCCAGGCGTGAGGAGGGGAGAGGGCTGGAGGCGCATGATGGAAATTCGCTTTGCCGGTGGCAGTTGCGCAGTTGAGGCTCCGGAAGGATCACGGATTCAGCCCGCGACCGGCAAGTATGCGATCCCGACGGAGCACCCGACGACGGGACCCGGCTTCAAGCACCTATACGAGCTGGTGGCACCCGATGGGAGCGTGCGGGTCATCCATGTAACTCACGATAAACCGGAGGTGGCCTGGCACTTCTGCAATCAGCCAAAGGATTGTAAGCGACCGTAGCGAAGCAGTTAGTATCCGCACAAGAAGGTGTTAGATGAAATACTTCACAATTATGTAGTTATAGTGCAATCATAAAGTAGAATATGAATGTTTGACGGGGGTGGCTGCTAACGGCTAGCCGGCGGTTTTCGCTGAGAGTGGCTAGGCGTCTTGCGCTCCTCGCAAGGATTCCGTACAATGCGGTCACTCAGGACACGTCTCGCGAAAGAGGCCGTCGTGGGGTCGAGTTTTTTTACCGCGAATGATTTCCGGGTCTTCGAGATTCCCGACTTTGCGGGGCGGATGCGGGCGATCCGGGAACAGGTTCGGCCGAAGCTGACCGCGCTCGGGGAGTCCTTGGCGCCGCATATCGGCCGTCTGGTCAAAGGTGAGGTCTTTCCCCACGTGGCCAAACACGCGCGGCGCACGGTGAACCCCCCCGAGGATACGTGGGTGGCCTTTGGCCCCGACCGCCGGGGCTACAAGAAGCACGCCCACTTCAAGGTCGCGGTCTCCAAGAACTGTGTCCGTCTCCTTTTCGAAGTGGGGCCAGAGCATCAAGATAAGCGAGGCCGGGCACGCCGGTGGGAGCGGCGCCCGGCGGATCTGATCGCGATCGTGAAGCGGGGGCAGGACATCGGCTGGTTCAAGAACGAGCATGACGAGGACCCGGCGGCGTCGGCAGGGGAGGCGGGTCCCACTGAGATCCGGATGATGCTCGGCGAGCTGACTCGGCGGCGGGATGGGCAGCTCGTTCTCGGGCGTCGACTGTCGCGGGCCGAGGTGACCGGCATGACGGCCGAGACGTTTCAGAAAGCCGCCCTCGACGTGTTTCGGGTGTTGGCTCCGCTCTACCAGGGTGCATAGCGGAGGAGAGAGCGAATGACTGAAACTCCAGAGAGCACGACAGAGATCACGTGTCCCTGTTGCCAAGCCCGCCTCACCATTGACCTCTCTCTTGGGGTGGTCCTCCATCACGAGCCACCGCCCCAGCCGACTAGCGTGACGGATCTGAAAGAGGCGGTGGAGGCTCTCAAGACAGAAACGGCCCAGCGGGACGCGCGGTTCAAGGAGCGGATGCAGGCCGAGAAAGACAAAGGGAAGGTTCTGGACCGGAAGTTTCAAGAGCTGCTCAAGAAGGCCAAGGATGCTCCCTCCACGCCACCGCCCCCGCGCGACATTGACCTCGACTGACGTGTGCTAAAGGGATGAAGGGATGAAGGGTGAAGGGATTGATTACTTCTAGTTGCGTAAAGCGAGGATGCGGGCCTTGAACTTGGGGTCCTCTTCGACTTCAAAGGCCTCTCCACATTTACTGCACCGTCCGCTCCACGAGCCATCGGACACCTGGCTCAAGACCACCACGCCGCAGAACTCTTTGTTCGGCACCTTATGAACGGTGATGGCAACCATGGGTCTTTCCATTTTGCCTTCAGCCATCTCTGGCATGCCTGGTGTCCTTTCGGCTCGCTGCTATTATAGCAGAGTTTGCGGAGAAGGGGTGCCGGGATTTGCGGCACTAGGTCTCTTCATGGATCCGTTCACCCCGGTGGAGACGGTAAGCGATCTGGTAGGTCTGCCCCTGGGCGCGCGGAGTGGGGGCATGGGCCGCCAGATAGCGGGCAGCCGCGATCAAGACGTGGACCTTTTCCGCTGGATCTTCCGTGAGCGAATAGACGCGGAAGGCAGCCTCCATCGCCTGGATGGTGTGAAAATCCCGGTCCTCCCGGAACAGAGCATGGCCTAACGCGGCCAGCAGGGGCTCGGCACGCGCGCCGGAGGCCAGATACCTAGCGACGAGGTGGCCCGCCTCATTCACCTGTTGCTGCCGATCCAAAGTGGTGAGGAGCTCATCCAGCAGTCTCTTGGAATCTAGTACTCCCTCTTCCACCTTGGGGAGGGGGGCGGAGGGAGTGTTCAGGAAGCGGTCCAGGTAGATACTCATGGCGGCGTCAAAGAGCCCGCGCGCCAGTTCAGGGGACGGCGCTCGGCGGAGCCCCTGGAAGACGGCATTGGCAAAGGTGAACGTGTGAAGGACCGTATCCCAGTCCCCGAACTCATTTGCCGTGTGGAAGCGGGCGATGCGGAGCGCTGCCGCATACGCCACCGCGCCGCCCAGGGCCTGAAGGGTTGCCCCCTCCCGTAGGGCGGTCAGAAGGGCGTCGGCGATGGCTCGGGGATCTTCACCCAAGAGGACCGGGATCAAGGCCGTTCGCCCGCCCCAGGCGGCCTGGCGTCTTGCCCCGGTCTCCAATGCGTCTGATAGACGCTCAAAGGCGGCATGGAGGATTGCAACGAGATCAACAGGATGCCGCCAGGCGTTCGATTCCTCCATCCGATCCGCCGTCGCATAGTTCAGGACCACGCTGGGCAGGACGGCTTCGGCGTGCTGCCAGCCGACTACGTCCAGGGCCTCAAGCGCCTTGTTGGTGAAGTCCAGCACGTGGCCGGTGCTCAGGTACCGATGGTCGGTCGCCGCCGCAAAGAGGAGATCGGCGATCTGGGCGGGGTCTCCTCCACCACGGAGGGCGCTGATTAAGCACCGCTCAGCCCCTTCAGCGTCCCGCACCTCGATATACCGGCGGAACCAGCGCTTCAGGGGGTCAGGGCCTGTCGACAGCACGGGCAGCGGTCGCATGGGGACACGGGGTGGCTGACCGTCACAGTCCTGGGCTACCGCCGCGAGGCCGTGGTACAGCGCCCGTGCCCGGTCATGGGCATTCAGGGAGCGGAGGAGATTGGCTGCGCAGGTGAGGATGGTCAGGCCCATGGACCAGCCATCGCGGCGGGATCTGGTGCCGAAACTGAGACCGGTCTGCAGCGGTCCGTGTCCGTTCTCCTCCTTTTCGACGAGGGCGATGACCGACTTCGCAATTACGAGCCGGATGTTGCGCTGCAAGCCGTCCTCAAGCCTTTGGAGCTGTCGGGCCTGCTCATCTGCCCGTGGCGAGGGATCGATCCAGACCTCATCCCCTTCCACACGGACGGGGAAGCTCCGGACATCATCGGCCCACGGGTCGAAGGTGCCGCCACTCGCAAGATCAAAGCGGGCATGGTGCCAATGGCAGGTCAGGACCCCGTCCTGGAGCGTGCCGCGGTCCAGGGGGAACCCCATGTGCGGGCATCGGTTGTCAATGGCGTAGAGGGAGCCCTGGTGCAGGAAGAGGGCGATCGTGTGTCCTTCCACCTGCAGGACCACGCAGCCCTTTCGTTCGAGATCGGCCATCCTGGCCACCTTGACGAATCGCGACGTCTTCATGGCGCGATGGGGATGGTTCGGCGGAGCGCCTCGTAGTAGAGGCTGAGGCGCCGGTTGGAGCCGATCATCAGCAGGGAGGAGGTCATGATGCGGTAGACCTCGGGGCGAGAGATCTTCGTGGGTGCGGAAGGGTCCAGCAGATTCTCCGATTGCGCGACGAGGGCGAGCGTCTTGAGCCCGATGAGAAGGGGCCAGGCGCAGGCGAGCCGCATGCGGATCTCCCGCCGGGGAATGGCCAACGTGTAGCTCCATCCGCTCTGGTAGTGCGCGACCGTCTCTGCGAGCAGGTCGCACAGGAGGGGGCGCAGCTTGGTGATGGCCTTGGGCTCCAGCAGATCTTTCGGGGTGATGCCCAGGGCGGCCAAATCCTGCTCGGGGAGATAACAGCGGCCGATGCGCAGATCTCGGGGAAGGTCCCGAAGGATGTTGGTCATCTGGAGCCCCTTGCCGAAGCGGACCCCCCGTCCCTTCATCTCGGCGACGTCCCACGCCCTGAGGGAGGGACGGTGGGCCATGTGCATCTCGGTCCAGAATTCCCCGACGCATCCCGCGACCAAATACGTGTACCGGTCGAGGTCGCTCCGGGTCTTCAACGCGATGAGGCGGCCGTCTTCCTCTCCGGGAAAGGTGGTGAGATCCATCTGCATGCCTTGGGTGATGGTGAGAATGAGATCTCGGATCCGCGTCCGGTCTGCGGGATCCAGCCCCCGGTAGATCGAAAAACACTCCTCGAGTCGGGCGAGGAGTTCTCGCTCTTCCGGGATCTTCTGCGGACCTGTCAGCGCCTCTTTGACCTTGCGGATGCCATTCGCGCCGTTGCCGCGCACCTCAGTGCGGAACAGCTCCAGGTACTCGAGGCGCTTGTCCCGGCTGACCAGCCGGGTATCAGCGATGGTGTCGGCGGCACGGGCAAAGAGGTAAGCCAGACCCACCGGGCGCCTGAGATCTTTGGGCAGGACCTTCAGGCTGAGAAAGAAGGTCCGGCTCACGCGCTTTAGAATCTCACCGAGCAGTTCCGACTCTCCCTTCCCCATGTTCTTTCAAGCTCCCGCTTCCAGGAACCGGCAGTCAGCAATCAGCTTTCGAAATTCAAAGGCAAGAAATGCTTGTGGCTGACGGCTGACTGCCGACAGCTGACTGCTCACTCGGGTGGGGTGAACACCTCATTCAGATCGCTCCGAGAAGCCCCCGGCTTCGGGCCTCCGGCAATCACGTAGATTCGGCCTTCGAAAGAGGCAGCCCCCAATCCGTGGCGGGCCGTGGGCATCGGTTTGAGCTTGACCCACCGATCCGTCTTCGGATCATAGGCCTCGGTGTCGGCAAAGGTGCGTTCGGGTTCCTCGCCGCCAAAGATGTAGATCCGACCGCCGACGACTGCGGCGGCGATGCCGCCTCGCGCGGTCGGCATGGGAGTCCGGACGGTCCATTCCTTCCTTTGCGGGTCGTAGGATTCATTGGCGCCTACGTTGCGGCTCATGGTTCCCATGCGTCCCCCTATGGCGTAGAGGCGGCCGTCCAGGGCCGCAACAGCCAGGTGATCCCGGGGGGTAGGCATCGGGGCAAGCGTCTGCCAGGAGTCCGTGGTGGGATCATAGACTTCGAAGATTCGTAGGACCTCGCCGTTCGTCTTTCCTCCCGCGGCGTATATCTTTCCATCGATCACCCCGATTGCCAGGGCGCCGCGGGCGGTGGGCATCGGGGCCTTCCGCTGCCATCGGTCCCGCGCGGGATCGTACTCCCAGACGGTGTTCACCGCCCTCCACGGCCAGATCCTTGCATACCCGCCGACCACGTATAATTTCCCGTTGACCGCCGCGGCCGCGGTATGGTGGAGGGACTCGAGCAGGGGCGCCTTTCTCTCCCACCGATCGGTCTGTGGATCATAAGCCTCGACGGCATCCGAAACCCCTCCGAGGAAAAAGTAGCCGAAGCCGCCGATCACATGAATCCTGCCATGAAGTTCGGTGACGGCCACCTCCGTTCGTCTGCTCGGCATGGGGGCGGCCTTCGTCCACTCTCCCAGAGATGCTGCTGCAGCAAGCAGGGAAAGACCGAATAGGAGCACGACCACGAATGCCGTCCTGCTCCCCGATCCCTTTTGGCACCTCAATCGCCGTCTCATCTGTGTGATATCCTTTGGCGTCCCTCTGCCTGGAGAAGCATACCGGGAAGGGCAGGGCCTGGGCAAGCCCTCTGTGGTTGCCTTCTCTCCTCTGCTCCCGTACAATAACCCGGGTCAGGCGAGGAGGTCCGTCGGATACGAGAGGAGGGGGCCGTGGATGTGAAGATGTCGAGCGCTGCGGGGGTCGTCTGGGACCTGAGCGATCTCTTTGCCGCGCACGATGACCCGCGCCTCCGGGAGACGCTCGAGTCGCTGCAGGGGCGCGCCGAAACCTTCGCCCAGCGCTACCGCGAGACCATCAATGTCCCCGGGGGGCCACCGGCATCCCACCTCCTGGACGCTCTTCGCGGTCTTGAAGCTATCGAGGAAGGCATGAGCCGCGCGGCCACGTACGCCGGTCTCCTGTACGCCTCGGATAGTCTCCGGCCGGAGCACCAGGACCTGCAACAACGGGTCGAACAGTGGCTGACCGGCGTCCGGAACCGCCTGCTCTTCTTTGATCTAGAGTGGCTCGAGCTGGAGGAGTCAGCGGCGGCGCGGCTGATCGCCGACCCTGTCCTGACAGGCTACCGCCATTACCTCGCCCACGGACGGCGGTACCGACCTCACAAAATGAGCGAGGCGGAGGAACAGGTCGTCAATGAAAAGGACAACACCGGCCGGCGGGCATTCGGGCGTCTCTTCACCGAGCTCCTCTCCTCCCTGAGTTTCCCTCTCGAGCATGAGGGGACCGTTCGGGAACTGACGATGCCTGAACTCCTGTCGATGCTCCACCGGGCCGACCGAGGACTGCGGGCCCGGGCGATGGAGACCCTCTTTGAAGTCCTGGGTCGGAACGAGCTCGTCCTCACCTTGACCTATGACACGCTGATCCAGGACCATCTCACGATGGATCGGCTGCGGCACTATCCCGACCCGATGGCCGAACGGCACCTGTCAAACGAGATCGACCACACGGCGGTCGAGCAGATGATGGAGGTCACCGAGGCCAACTACGGGATCGCCCAGGACTACTTCCACCTCAAGACAAAGCTCCTGGGACTCGACCGGCTTGCCCTCTACGACCAGTACGCTCCGGTCGGCGGGGAGCTTCCCGCGTGCACCTTCGCAGAGGCCCGGGCCACCATCGTCGAGGCCTTTCGGGCCTTTGCGCCCCGGTTCAGCGAAATCGCACAGGACTTCTTCACCCGCGGCTGGATCGATGCGGAGATTCGGAAGGGGAAACGCGGCGGGGCTTTTTGCGCTTCTCCCTCCCCCGGACTGCATCCGTACATCCTGTGCAACTATACCGATACGCTCCGGGATGTCATGACAGTTGCCCATGAGCTTGGCCACGGGGTCCATGGTGTCCTGGCCAACGGCCAGACCCTCTTCAATTACGATCCACCCCTGATTACCTGTGAGACCGCTTCGGTCTTTGGGGAATTTCTCGTTTTCGACCAGATGCTTGACAGACACCGGGATCCGCGCGTGCAACTCGCCCTGCTGTGCAGCAAGATCGAGGATGCGTGTGCAACCGTCTTCCGACAGAACGTCCTGACGCGGTTTGAGCAGGCCGTATTTCGGGCGCGGGCGGGGGGGCGCCTGACGTCCGAGGGGCTGGCCGCGGCCTGGCTGGCGGCAAATAGCCGCTACTACGGTGACGCAGTCGAGATGGTTCCCGGATACCGCCTAGGATGGTGCTATATCCCGCACTTCATTCACACCCGCTTCTACTGCTACAGCTATGTGTTCGGCCAGCTGTTGGTCCTCTCCCTGTACCGGTTGTACAAGGAGGAAGGGTCGTCCTTCGTTCCACGATACCTGGAGTTTCTCGCGGCGGGGAGTTCGAGCGCCCCCGAAGCCCTCCTGAAGCCGCTCGGGGTGGATTTCCGCGACCGCAGCTTCTGGCAGAAGGGCTTCGATGAGATCAGGACCCTCGTGGAGCGAGCCAAAGCCCTCGCCGAAGTGACGAGTGAATAATGATTAGTGGTTAGTGACTCGTGCTTTTCACCAATCACCAACCACCACTCACCAATCACCAGTAAACGACCATGGAGCTCATTGACGCCCACGCCCATATGAGCGACAGGGCCTTTGGGACTGATCTCGAGACCGTGCTGCAGGCGGCGGCCGAGGCGGGAGTCGTGGGGATTGTGACGGTCAGTGAGAACCTGGATGATGCGCACAGGGTCCTGGAACTGGCCGAAAAATTTCCCCTCCTCAAACCCTGTGCAGGCCTGTATCCTGACGTCCTGGATCTCGAGGCGGCCGAGGCCATGGTGGCCTTTATCCGGGCCCACGAGGACCGCGTGGTCGGGATCGGAGAGGTGGGGCTCGACCATTGGGTTGTCAAGGAGACGAATGGATGGGAGGTCCAGGAGCAGGCGCTCGCCAAGTTTGTCGCGTTGTCGGAGGAGTTGGATCTCCCCCTCAACATCCATTCCCGGTCTGCCGGGGGGCACACGGTCCGGTTCCTGCGGCAGCATGGCGCGCGGAAAGTGCTCCTGCACGCCTTCGATGGGAAGGCGTCGGCGGCCCTGGAGGGGATAGAAGCCGGCTATTACTTTTCCATTCCCCCCTCGGTGGTGCGATCCCGGCAGAAGCAGAAGCTGCTCGAACGCCTCCCGCTCGATCGCCTGATTCTTGAGACCGACTCGCCGGTTCTCGGACCCGACCCGGCCGCCAGAAACGAGCCACGGAACGTCCTGGTCTCCTGCCAGGCCATCGCTGCGGCGAAAGGGGTATCGATAGAGGAGGTGGCTCGCGTGACGACCGAGAATGCCCGGCGGCTCTTTCCGAAGGCGTTCTCCTCGTCCTGTCCCAGCGTCTCGTAGCCGCCCGCGCCATGGGCAGCAGGGAGGGGAGCAATTCCCCGGAGGAGGTGCGATGTCGTTCAGTGACCTGATCTGGTTCTTCTTCATCTTTATGGCCGTCCAGCCGATGATCCGACAGCGGTGGCTTGAGGCAAGACGGCTTCGACTCCTCACGCAACTGGAGCGCCAGCGAAGGAGCCGGGTCATTGCCCTCGTCCACCGGCAAGAAACCATGAGCCTGCTCGGCTTTCCCCTGTTTCGGTACATCGACATTCAGGACTCCGAGGAGATCCTGCGGGCCATTAAACTGACGGGGGCCGACGTTCCCATTGACCTGGTCGTCCATACCCCTGGGGGACTGGTCCTGGCCGCTTCCCAGATTGCCCATGCCCTCAAGAAGCACCCGGCGAAGGTGACCGTCTTTGTCCCCCATTATGCCATGTCGGGAGGGACTCTCATTGCGCTGGCTGCCGATGAGATCGTGATGGATGAAAATGCCGTCCTGGGCCCCGTCGACCCCCAGCTCGGCCAGGAGCCGGCGGCTTCGATCATCCGGGTCTTGGAGCAGAAAGACAAGAACGAGATCGACGACGCCACCCTGATCCACGCCGACATGGCCGAGAAGGCTCTGCGCCAGGTCCGCCAGTGCGTCACCTGGATCCTGGAAGAGCGGGTCGGCCGTGACCGTGCGGCGGCCCTGGCAGAGACCCTGAGCCAGGGTACCTGGACCCACGATCACCCCATCACCTTTGAGGAGGCCAAAGAGATGGGGCTGCAGGTGAGCCCAGCCATCCCCGATGAGATCCACCAGTTGATGGCCTTGTTTCCTCAGCCCGCCCGGCAGCGCCCCTCGGTCGAGTACATCCCGCTGCCGTATCGCACGCGTCCCGCGGGCCCGTCCCGAGGCGCGTAAACCGGAGCTCTGTGGGGTCGAGTTGAACGCGGACGGGACGCCTGTCCCCAAGGAGGCGCGATGGCAAGCGCATTAGACAAGAGCATCATCTCGCGACTGATCACCGGCCTCCAGGCCACCCCGGCAGCCCCTCGTGACCGAGGCGGAGGCCGAAAAACGGCTTCGAAAATGGCTTGAATCGGTGCCGCCCCATGCGGCGACAGTCCTGCAATCGGTGATTTTCGGGTCGCGCTATCTCAGGATCGTCTCTGAAGATTCCTGGGTCTACAAGGTATTCAGCACCCTCCCGACGCCTGCCCCGCAATAAGGCGCGGTTGTCTCCATGCGGCAGCTTTGAGGAAACGCTTGAGAAGCCGTACCGGGCCTTAGAGAAGTTTGACGTGGACAAGATCCGCACGGAGGATATCGCCCGCGCCGCCGTCATCCCCGCGGGCTAAGGGGATGCCCGCGCCGGCCTCTTACTGGGCTCGGTGCTGAACGCTTCTCTTAGCCTTTGCCCTCGGGGGTCGCGGGCTTCCTGCGCAGGTGCAGCTCGATCTGGGAAGGGTTGGTGCCTGCAATCTGCAGGCCCACGGGGAGGTTGATGTTCTTGGCGGAAATACTGTAGCGCTTGAAGCCGGCGCTGGCCCTGTTCAGGTCGATAGAGACCTGGAGCTGGCTGGGATCCAGGAAGTTCAGCATCATCCGCGACCCTCGCACCCGGACCTGCACCTCCTGAACCCGATTGTCCTCGATGGTGAGATCCTTTGGGATGTTGACGAAGACCACCGGGATCGAGATCCCCACCTCGTCATTCTTCTGTCCCACCAGGACGAATAAAAGAAGGCTTACCCCTACCACCGTCGCCAACTTGGGACGCCAGTTCCGGGTGATGAGGGCGATGGCGGATTCTGGCCGCTTCCCCGTGTCCCCCCGCGCCCTGAGCCGCGCGGTGAGCCAGGCGAGCAGCTCGGTGGCATTATCGACGAGGTGGATCGTCCCTTCCTCCACGACCGAGACCGTCCCCCGCTCCTCGGAGACGGCCACGACGACCGCATCCGACTGCTCGGTAATACCCACCGCCGCCCGGTGGCGGGTCCCGTAGAAGTAGGCGAGCTGCGGATTATCCGAGAGCGGGAGCACACAGCCGGCGCGATAGGCCCTCCCGCCCCGGACGTAGAGTGCTCCGTCATGGAGCGGGGCGGGGTCGGCAAAGATCGTCTCGAGCAGCTCTTCACTGATCTGGGCGTCGATCAACGTTCCCGGACTTTTCAGCAGCGGTTCGACGAAGTCGCTCCGCTCGAGCACGAAAAGTGCGCCGCGGCGCTTGGCCGCGAAGGCCATGGCGGTTTGGGCGAGGGTGGCCAGGGTCTCCTCCCGGAACTGCACCTGGCTTCCCCAGCCCAGGAGGGTCGTCAGGGGCAGGCTGGGGTTGACCTGCTCCAGCATATGGCGGATCTCGCGTTGAAAGATCACGATGACGAGGATAAGGGCGGCGGCCCAGATCCCTCCCAGGACCCACGATGTCAAAAACAGTCCGGCGGCCTGCGCGGTGAGATATCCGAGTCCCAAGGCGACGATCCCCGCCAGGATCCGCATCGCCCGTGTGCCACGAATGCGAATGTAGACCTGATACACGATGAAGCTCATGAGGGCGACGTCGATGGAATGACGCCAGGGCAGATCCCACACGAGATTCCCTACCCAACTGAGCACGGATTCAATGAATTTTGCAATCTCTACGCTGACGTTCATCCCTGTCCCCTAGGACCCCGAGGATCGAAATTGGCAGATCTCAAGAAGATCATACGAGGCTTCTTCACACGTGTCAACCCAGCTAAAATGCAATTTCCGAGCCGGATATCCGGCTCCCTCGATTGACGCCTTGCGGAGGGGCGCAGAGAGAGGCACCCGCGCCCGCTTACGGCTTGGTCGGTGATTCCCCGGGATAGTTGCAGGCGATGGACCCTGTGATGAAGAGATGCTGGGGGTCGCCTATGATCGTCTCTTTTAAGGTTTCCTTCCTCTTGCCACCGTGATGGGGGCACCGTTCACATTCGTCGAGGGTCACCTTCAAGCCTGCCATTGGGCAGTTGACCAGCAGGAAAGTGCCGGTATCCTCGATGACGATCCACCGCATCGCTCTTTCTCCGACCATTGCTTGCCCGCTAACAATCTCCCATGGAAAGGTCAAGGGTTGTGACCTGAGTGGAGCTAAGGTCGGCGACGCGGACTCGGTGATTATTGGTGTCCGCGATGTAGATCCGGTCCTCGACCACACTCAGCCCTCCGGGCTCGGAGAACTCGGCATGCTGCCCGTCCCGCTGCCCCGCTTGACCAGTGCCGAAGAGGGTCTTGACTGCCCGCATGGTGGGGTAGAGGACCTTGATCTTGTGGTTGTAGGTATCGGCCACGTAGGCACGGCCCCCGGCACAGGAAATCCCGAGGGGGTGCTGGAGTCGAACCTCCTCACCGATCCCGTCCTGGTCCCCAAAGATAAAGAGCCCCTGGCCGACCAGGGTGCGCAACCTCTCAGCGCCGTAGAGATCGATGGTTCGGATCGCACTGATCTCACTGTCGGCGATGTAGAGTGCCTGCCCGTTCGTCGAGAGCCCGCTCGGCTGGGCCAACGCCCCTTCTAGACGGGGCCCGTCGATGATCTGCTCCTTCCCCGTCCCCGCGTAGAGCGCGAGCTCTGCCGTGGCCAGGTCCATCACCCAGATCTGGTGGCAGCCCGCCATGGCGATGTAGAGCCTGCCGTCCGCCTGGCACAGGTCCCACGGGGAGTTCAGCGACATCTGTCCAGCCGACCCGCGTCCCCTGATGACAGAACCCTGCCGCCCGGTGCCGGCGATCGTCTCTGCCGTCCGGGTCTCGAGATCGAGACGGCGGATCAGGTGGTTCTCCGTGTCGGCGACATAGAGGAAGTTGCCGGCCAAGGCCAGGCCCTGCGGCGAACGGAAGGTGGCCTGCTCGAAGGGTCCATCCGTGGCCCCTATCCTCCCCGTGCCGGCGACCTCGAGGATCTTCCCGCCCAGGTCGCTGATCAGGATTCGATGGTGTCCCGTATCGGCGATGAAGAGGCGACTGCTGTCGCTATCGGCGAGGACCTTCCCAGGAAAGGTGAGGGTTGTCTCGGGCATCTGGTCCCGGTGGAAGCGGACCGGGTCTTCCTTCAGCGTGCCCTTCTTCCGGTGCTCCTGGATCAGCGTGGCGATCATGTGGCGGAGATGATCCCCATGCCCCTCGCCGGTCAGCGTCGCCACGATGTATCCCTGAGGATCGATCAGCACAAGGGTGGGCCAGGCGCGAACCGCATAGATCCGCCAGATGAGGAACTGGTCGTCGTTGACGACCGGATGGGCCAGCCCGTGGCGCAGGATGGCCTGTCGGATATTTTCTGCCTCCCGCTCGTTCGGGAATTTGGCGGAATGGATCCCGATGACGACCAGTTCAACAGGAAAGGCCTTTTCCAGAGCGTCCAGCTCTGGGAGCACGTGCATGCAGTTGATTCAGCAATAGGTCCAGAAATCCAGGAGGACCACCTTGCCCCGAAGCTCCTTGAGACTCACGGGCCGGTCACTGTTCAGCCATTCGAGGCCAGGGGGAAAGTCTGGGGCTCGGACCATCTGCTGGATCGTCATATCATCGTGCATATTTTACTCCTAAATATCAAGTACTTATAAGATATTTATTCAAGTATATTATAGCTTGTAACTTGCCCCTGTGTAGATGCCGCCTGCTTCGGGCAGCCAGTTACGGTCTCGCTTATCGTCTAGTGCCGTTCCAACTATTTTCCCCGAGGGCCAGCCGCTCACTAAACCGTGGGAGCAGGCCGAACTGTGAGGCTCGCACTACGCCAAACAAGTTGGAACGGTACTAGTTTTCTCGAAGGGCGTTGTCGATGGCCTGCCGAAAGACCGGAGTGGGAAGGGCGCCGCTCAGGTAGACCCCCTGAACTGTATCGTCAGATCTCGTCTTGCCGATGAAAAAGCTTGGTGTCCCTCGGACGCCGGCTGCCACCCCATCCTCGAAATCCTTCTGGACCTCGGTGGCATAGATGTCGCGGTCCAGGCAGGAATCAAAGGCTGCGCCGTTCAAGCGGAGGCTCCGCGCATGCGTCTTGAGGCTCTCGACCTGGAGCGCCTGCTGATTCTGGAAGAGCAGGTCGTGCATCTCCCAGTATTTTCCCTGGTCCCCGGCGCAATGCGCTGCTTCGGCTGCTTTGCGCGCGTGCGGATGGATCTGGTCGAGGGGAAAGTCTCGGAAGACGTAGCGGACCTTTCCTGTCTCGATATACTCTGCCTTGAGAGTCGGCAGAGCGGTCTCGAAGAATCGCTTGCAGAAGGGGCACTGGTAATCCGAGAATTCGATCATCGTGACCGCGGCGTCTTTTTTTCCCATGATAAGATTCCCGGCAATGCTCACGCTGGCCACGACCGAGCCAGGCTGGGTCGGTTGGGGACGCCCCTGCGAGAGATGCTGGCGAATGAGCTTCAGATCTTCCCGGATTGCTGCAAGCTCGGCCTTGATCTTTTCAACATCACCCTTGAGGGCCTCGAGCTCGGACTGGGAACCGGTCTGTGGCTGCGCCAGGGCCGGGGGAGATCCGAGCCTCGGGTCCTGGCTGCCGATGACCGTGAGGCACAGAGCGACAATACAGACTCCCCATATGACCGACCTCATCCGCTCCCCCTCAGCCCCGCTGCTTTCAAGTCTCCCTGCATTTCTCTAAGTATCAAGTATCCCCGGTTGATCAGGGAGTGTCAAGGCGGCATTCTGCTTTTCATGCCAGGAGGGGCGGGGTATCATGCGGGTGGCGATCGCCGGCGCGTTGGGAAGAGTAGTCTGACGGGTATTGACTCGCTGGAGGGGAGAACCACTGAAGGCCATCCCGGGGGGAAGTGTTGTGAGACCGCGTGCGACCCGGACAGCCGGGGTGAGGGGCCGCGGGATGCTGGCGGCGG
>JAHFDE010000122.1 GCA_023249165.1 Candidatus Methylomirabilota bacterium
GCTATGTGGGGAGCCGGGTCCGAATCCGACGGCTCGGATCGGCAGCAGAGGCCACCGGCCGCTTTGGCGGGGTGGCGGTCCTCGATCTGAAGAACATCGACCTCGATAAGTGCCCCCCGGGCGTCCTCTCCGCTGAAGCCGGGCGGGCGGCGGTGGAGTACATCTTCAGGGCGATCGATCTCGCCAGGGCCGATGAAATAGACGCGGTGGTGACGGCTCCCATCAACAAGCAGGCGATGCACCTCGCCGGCTATCCATTTGCCGGTCACACCGAGATTTTCGCCGAGCGGACCGGGAGCCGCAGTTACGCGCTGATGCTCGTGGCGGGGAGGCTGCGGGTGCTTCATGTCTCCACCCATGTCTCACTCCGGGAGGCGTGTGATCGGGTCAGAAAGGACCGCGTGCTGCAGGTCATCCACCTGGCGCACGAGGCGGCAGCGGCGTGGGGTCTTCGCAGGCCGCGGATTGCTGTGGCTGGCCTGAATCCCCATGCAGGGGAGCAGGGGATCTTCGGCCACGAAGAGGGGGAGGAGATCGCCCCGGCAGTGGCGGCGGCCCGGGCCGAGGGGATCGTTGCCGTCGGGCCCCTACCCCCCGACACCCTCTTTTACCGGGCGCTCAAAGGGGAATTCGATTTCGTCGTGGCGATGTATCACGACCAGGGGCATATCCCGGTCAAGCTCAGGAGTTTCGATCGGGCGGTCAATGTGACCGTGGGCCTGCCGATTATCCGGACGTCGGTGGATCATGGGACCGCGTTCGACATCGCGGGAAAGGGGACGGCGAGCCCTGGGAGTCTCGTAGAGGCGCTCCGCCTCGCCATCCGGATGGCCCGACGCCGAAGAGACGCTCGTCGCCGAGAAGGAGGACAACCCTGGTGAGGGTGAGGCGTGGAGTCTTTTCTGGTTGGGACGGCACGGTGGCCTTTGCGGGCGGTATCGAGGGAGGTCAGGCCGCTGCCGGTCTCTTCCTCGCCGTCCCCACCGGAAGATAGGACAGCCCCGCCTTTCAGGCTCTTAATTCTCTGCTCTCAGTTCTTATCCTGGCTTACCGGCGGCTGTTTGCTTCAGCCGCTCGTGCGGGCGCGGAAGACGCGCCAGCCCAGGAGGCTCACGCTCAGGATGATCAGCACGATCAGTGCGGCGTATTCGATCTCCCCAACAACCCGTCGGAATTCCTCAGCGTAGTCGCCAAGTCCAAGGCCAATGGCGTAGCCAAGCCCCACCATGATCGGGACGTACACGGTCGCGCCGAGGGCGTTCGACACGAGGAAAGAAGGGAACCGCAGTCCGGCCGTGCCCGCCAATGGGCCGGCAAGAAAGCGAAGCCCGGGGAGAAACCGCGCGACGAAGACGGCCATTGGCCCATACCGCTCGACGAAGCGCTGCATCACCTCGAATCGCTCTTCCGTGATGAAGAGGTGGTGGCCGTAGCGCCTGATCGCTGTCTGCCCGTAATGTCGGCCGGCCCAGTATCCGAGATTATCACCCACGATCGCCCCCATAATGCTGACCGCGAGGACCGGTCGCAGCTGGAGCTTCCCGCCCCACACCAGGAATCCAGCGAGGATGAGGACCGCCTCTTCTGGAACGGGGAGTCCCAAGTTGCCCAGGATGACGATGACAAAGATCGCAAGATACCGCCAGCGGTCGATGAGTGCATTCAGGTCAAACACGCCGATCGCCACCCTTTGCGAGGCAGGATGAATCAGTGCGGAGTAAGCCCTCAGGATCGTCTCGGAAAACTCATGCCTTTTCCCGGTGATAGAATAACCGCTTCGCCCATTCGGCAGATAAAAAGTACATACCGACAATGGCAATCATGGTCACCAAGTAAGTTCGCGGCAGGGCAGTGAACCCCAAGGGGGTGGCCAGAGGGGAGAAGGGGAGGGTGAGCGTGGCGAGCGCGACTGCACCGGCCACCGTAAGCATCGTCTTGCTGGGCCGACTCCGGGTGAAGGGGAGCCGTGTGCGCACGGCGAAGACAACGAGACCGGCCGAGAGCACCGACTCGACAAACCATCCGGTGCGAAACAGTTCCGGGCCTGCCTGGAACAGCAGTACGAGTACCCCGAAGGCCAAATAGTCGAAGACCGAGCTCAGCACGCCGAACACGATCATGAACCGGCGGATAAAGGCGATGTCCCAGCGCCGCGGCCGCCGCACGAAGACCTCGTCGACATGATCGGTCGCAATGCTCATCTCCGGCAGATCGGTGAGGAAGTTGATGAGCAGGATTTGTTTGGGCAGCATAGGCAGAAAGGGGAGGAAGAGGGATGCGCCCGCCATACTGAACATGTTGCCGAAGTTCGCGCTGGTGGCCATGAAGACGTATTTGAGGGTATTCGCGAACGTGGTCCGCCCTTGGAGAATGCCCTGGTGGAGTACTGCGAGGCTGCGCTCCAGTAAGACAAAATCGGCGGCCTCCTTGGCCACGTCGACTGCCGTGTCCACCGAGATGCCGACGTCGGCGGTGTGGAGGGCAGGCGCGTCGTTGATGCCGTCGCCCATGTAGCCCACCACGTGCCCCATCTTCTGGAGTGCCCGGACAATCCGTTCCTTCTGGTTCGGGTCTACCTCCGCGAAGAGGGTGGTACGATCGGCAACTTGCCAGACGGCTTCATCGCGGAGCGCGTCCAGCTCGGCACCGGTGAGGACACCGGCCACTTCGAGGCCGATCGCTTGCGCGATGTGAAGCGTAACGAACTTGTTGTCCCCGGTGATGATCTTGAGCTGAACGCCGAGCTCGGCCAGGTCCGCGATCGTGTCACGCACACCAGCCTTGGGGGGGTCAAAGAAAAGGAGGAACCCGGCGAAGGCGAGGCCATGCTCGTCTTCGCGGCTGTAGACCGGTTGTGGTGGCACTGGCTTTGTGGCGACCCCGATCACCCGAAAACCTTGCTCACTCCATTTCGCGAAACGGTCCTCGATCCGCGCCAGGCATTCATGGTCCAGGGGGACCAGGGCCCTGCCATCCCTGGCGTGGGCACATACCGCGAGCACATTGCTCAGTGCCCCCTTGATGATCAGTACCCGCCGCTCTCCATCCTGCACGATCACACTGAGCCGTTTGCGGACGAAATCGTAAGGGACCTCGTCGACCTTGCTGAAGCCGCCGACCTCGGGCTGAGCATGGGCGAGAATGGCCTCGTCCAGGGGGTTGCTGAGCCCGGTCTGGAAATGCGCATTCAAATAGGCGTGGAAAAAAACCTCATCCGACGGCTGTCCCTTCACGTCCAGCGCGGCATCCAGGTGCACGACCCCCTCGGTCAGCGTTCCCGTCTTGTCAGTGCAGAGCACGTCCATGCTGCCAAAGTTCTCGATGGAGGCCAGGCGGCGCACGATGACGCCAGCCCCTGCCATGGCGTGCGAGCCTTTGGACAGGTTGATGTTGATGATGGCTGGCAGTAGCTGCGGCGTGAGTCCCACCGCGAGGGCGATCGAGAAGAGCAAGGAGTCGAGGATCGGCTTGCGGAGGAAGGCATTGATGGCAAAGACGCCCAACACCAGCAGGAGCATGAGCTCGGTCAGCAGATACCCAAATTGGCGGATACCGCGTTCAAATTCGGTTTCGGGAGGCCGCAACGTCAGTCGCCCGGCGATCTGGCCAAAAGCGGTCGCTGCTCCGGTGTGCACGATCACGGCGCGGGCGCTGCCACTGTGGACGCTGGTCCCCATGAAGACGCAGTTGGTGCGTCGGGCCAGGCCCGCCTGGGCCGGCGCTGAGCCAGGGTGCTTCTCGACCGGGAAGGTTTCGCCCGTGAGGACCGCCTGATTGACAAACAAGTCTCTGGCCTCCAGGACAACGCCATCCGCAGGCACCAGGCTGCCGGCCGATAGAAGAATGACGTCGCCGGGGACCACCTCCTCCGCGGAAATGGATTGCGGCCGACCGTCGCGGAGGACGGTGCTTTTGATCATCACTCGGGCGCGGAGTTTCTCGACGGCATTGTTCGCTTGGTATTCCTGAAAAAAGCTCAGCACGCCGCTGCCCAGGACGATGGCCAGAATAATCAGCGCATCGATCCAATCGCGCAGGGCGGCTGAGACAGCGGTGGCAAAAATCAGGATAAGGATAATGGGACTCCTGAATTGATTGATGAACACCCCGAGGGCCGTCAGCTTTTCCTGCGCCTCCGGTGTATTGGGGCCGAACCGTTCCAGGCGTTGTCTGGCTTCAACGGTACCGAGTCCGCCGGGCGTGGTGCCCAGGGCTGCCATGAGGTCCTCCTGGGATTGGGACCAGTATTCGTTCGGAGATGCAGTGCTACTGGTCATGGCTGCCCGTCGGAGATGGGAGGGCTGATGCCGTCGGGGATGTCATTTTACGCATGGGGCCAAAGAGAGCTGGTATACCTCCTCCTCTTCAACCCTAAACCCTTCCCTTAGTTACGCCCGTGGACCTATACTCGATGGTGGTGCTCTTCGGGTCCGGTCGAGTCTCGATCTTCATCGCCCCGCTTCCCTCTTGTCAAGGTCTTTCCCCTGTGGCCGCTGCCCTCACCGGCTCGGGCAGTCATCCTTCGTCGGCAGAAAATTCCACGGGGTGGCTGATTCTGTTGCAACAGCGCCCTCGGCCCCTCGCTCCGGGGCTCTCGCGGCGACCCTGTTCGGCGGCTTACGGCCCGGGTCCCGCCGTGTTCACGATCCGTGCAAGGAAGGCGGGCACGGATCGCGCCTCGGTTTCCCAGGCCGTCGCCCGCCGGGGGACCCCGCCGCTTCCGCCAATGTCGCTCGGGACCTGCAGGCGCTGTTGCCGTGGCGGGACCCCGGCCGCCGTCCCGGTCCGGGAGCCCGTCCCGGGATCTCGGACAAACCAGTCTCGGCCCTCCTCGGGATTTGCTTCCCTCGCCGGCTCCGCGTATCAACCAACACCTAACACCCAAGGCCCAGCCCCCAAACATTGACCCCCCCGGTGGTTCAGGGTATGTTGCTCAAAAGCGTACTGGGCAGAGGTGAATGGGGGCGTTCGATGGAATCTCCGGTGAACGTGAAGGTCTGGCGGGAGCACTGGCAGGATGAGGGCGACGCGGCCTACCTGTACCGGTCCCTGGCTGCCATCGAGCCCGACCATAAGCGCGCCGATGTCTACCGGCGCCTGGCCGAGGTGGAGGAGCGGCACGTTATGCTCTGCAGCGATGTCCTGAAGGAGCAGGGAGAGACGCTGCCACCCTTCCGTCCGAGCCTCCGGGCTAGGGGCCTGGCGTGGGTGGGAAAAAGCTTCGGCCCGGAGTTCCTCCTCTCCATCCTCCTCGCCGAGGAGGGGCGGGAACTTAAAGGCTATCTTCAGGCCTACAAAGAGGCCCCGATCCACGGGCCCAAGGGCACGATCGGCAGACTTGCGCGTGAGACGGCCGAGCATGCCGAAACGTTAGGCAAAATGCTGGGGCGCAAAGGCGAACCGTGGCACCGGACCGCGTCGGGCGGCTACCTTCGGAATGTTGTGTACGGCTTCAACGACGGCCTCACCGCCAACTTCGGGCTCATCATGGGGGTTATCGGCGCCGAGTTTTCTGAGGGCACCGTCCTCATCTCCGGGATCGCCGGCCTCATCGCCGACGCTCTGTCGATGGGGTCGAGCGGGTATCTCGCGGCCAAGAGCGAGCAGGAAGTCTACACCCACGAGGTGGCCATGGAGCGGGAAGAGATCCGGCTCATGCCCGAGGTCGAGAAGGAAGAGATGGCCCTGCTCTATGAACTCAAGGGGATGACGCCCGAAGAGGCCAGGCAGGCGGCCGAGCGGATCATGGCCGACCCCGAGGTGGCGTTAATCGAGAAGACTCGCGAGGAGCTGGGGATCGTGCCCCAGGCCGTGACGCCCCTGCGGGAAGGGATCATCACCGGCATTGCGACCGGCTTTGGCGCCTTCATCCCCATCCTCCCGTTCCTGGTGGCGTCCGGTTCCGCAGCGGTCTGGGGCTCCATCGTCATCAGCATGCTGTCGCACTTCGGCGTGGGGGCCGCCCGGTCCTTCTTCACCGGTCGAGGAATCATCCGGAGCGGCATGGACATGTTCCTGGTGGGGCTCGGCGTCGCCATCGTCGCTTATTTCATCGGCTGGCTCCTCACCGGCCACTTCTGATTCGGTGTCGGGATCCCTCGACGGGGCTTAAGGATCGTTTTCGTCCGCCAATGAAGAGTTCGGAGCGAGAGGCAAGGAATTTGCATAGGGATCAACTGGTCGTATTCAATAAGGCCTCCCTCGGCAATGTCCTCGGGTGCACTGTGCTGTGGTGGCTGCGTATCGGAAAGCGAGCACGATGAAATTTAACTACGAAAAGCTTTGCCGCTCTTGGAAATGGGACATTCCCACCTATTACAACATCGGTCGTGACTGCACCGATAAGCACGCCCGGAGGAAAACGCACAGAAACAAAATCGCCCTGTACTGGGAGAATGATGAAGGCGAGACCCAAAGATTCACCTTCGCTGATCTGGCAAGGCTTACCAATCAAGTAGGCAACGCCCTGCTTGGCCTTGGATTCCGAAAGCGCGACCGCCTGCTGATCCGCCTTCCCAACCTGCCCGAGTTTCCCCTGTTCTTCCTGGGAGCGATGAAGATCGGGGCCGTCCCGATTCCAAGCAGCACGATGCTGACCGCAGAAGAGGTTGCCTTCCTGCTGGACGACAGCCGACCGAAGGGTGTCGTCACTACACCCGAATTGTACGAGGCCGTCGAGGTCAACCGC
>JAHFDE010000123.1 GCA_023249165.1 Candidatus Methylomirabilota bacterium
TCGGTTTGGTGCGCTGTAAAGTAAACGCACTAAGTGCGTTTACTTTGGAGCAATGGAGCAGCGGTTCGACAGGCTCAGACTTCGGCTGAGCTCAGTCGAATGCCCCACCCCGAGCCGTTCGAGAACCTCACGGCCCCGAGGAGGATCGAGGGGGAAGATCGAGGGGCGGTCTAATGCTCTAATGCTCCATTGTCACAAGATTCAATGCGTTCGTATTAGTCCGATCTGCGCAGAGGAGGAGGAGTGATGCGTCTCCCTCGAATGTTCGTGAGTATCGGCCTCGCGGGCCTTTGGCTTGTAGTCGGTAGTGCCGCCGAGGCCGGCCCGCGGCTGTACGTGAGCAACGAGTTTGCCAACACCGTCACGGTAATCGATCTCGAGACGGAAAAAGCGGTGGCGACGATCCCGGTCGGGAAACGGCCCCGGGGGATCAAGGCGAGCCCGGACCGCCGCCGCGTCTATGTCGCCATCGGTGAGGACAATGTCATCGCGGTGATCGACACCGAACGCAACAGCGTCATCGAGAAGATCCCCGCCGGCGAGGATCCGGAGGCCTTCGCCCTCAGTCCGGACGGCCGATTCATCTACGTCTCCAACGAGGAGACCCATACGGCCTCCTTGATCGACATCGCCCAGCGGAAGGTCGTGGGGACCGTAAAGGTGGGGGTCGAGCCGGAGGGGGTGGCGGTCAGCCCGGACGGGAAGTGGGTCTATGTCTCGAGTGAGACCTCGCACACGATCTCCGTGATCGACGCTGGCACCTTCAAGGTCGTCGCGACCGTCCTCGTCGGCGACCGGCCCCGGGGTATCGCCTTCTCGCCCGATGGGACCCGGGCCTACGTCGCGGCGGAGGTGGGTGGCACCGTCTCCGTCATGGATGCCAAGACCCACAAGGTCATCGACACCATCACGGTGCTCCGCGGTGATGAGAAACCCATGGGCGTGGCCGTGATGCCGGACGGCAAGAAGGTCTACGTGTCCAACGGCCGGGGCGACAACGTGGCCGTGATCGATGCCGCAACCCACAAGGTGCTGCAGTATATCCCGGTGGGGAAGCGGGCCTGGGGGATCGCGATCACGCCTGACGGGAAGCGCGCCTTCACGGCGAACGGGGTGTCTGCGGACGTCTCGGTCATCGACACGACGGCCGACAAGGTGATCGGGACGCTGCCGGCGGGGAAGGGCGCCTGGGGGATCGCGATTGTCTGGTAGAGACTTCTCGGCCTTGGCGATGAGGGTCTACCACTCCCAGACCAAGCGATGGCGGGCTCGATGGGCGGGGTTCTCGATCTCCCAGGTCAGCGTCGGCCTGCCATCCTCCGTCTGACCCTCCACGATGGCGTTTGGCTCCTCCTGGAGTCCGCTGGCGAGGCCTTGGTCTTCCCCAGGGGCGCCACCGCGCAAGGCCTGGTACTGGCGATAGGGGCGCTCGGACGGGAAGACGACCTCGAGGCCGGTCCGTCCCTTGCGAGGGAACTGGACGAAGTCGACCACGTATTCGACCTGATTGCGGAAGGCATCGACCCACTCGAGGGTCAGGACCACGTCGCGGGTCTCCTGGAGCCTAAAGGGGGGATCGAAGGCCTGCGTCACGTTGAGCCCGCCCACGACGCGCTCCTCGGAGACCTTCCGGCCAGGGGTCACCACTACGTTTTCGATCCTGCCGTCGGCCCGAATTGCGTGGACGAATGTCTTGAGATCGGCCTCCAGGGCTTTGAGCCGAGTCCGTCTCGTCACCCGGGCGAGACGGCCTTCGGCGTCCAACAACTCGACCCGGGAGCGCAAATCCTCCATTAACCAGGGGCTCTTGATCTTGCGCGCGTAGGCCTCGATATCCTGGTCTTCGAGAACACCGAAAACCTCTCCCCGGACGAGTCCCAGCCGGAGCGGATTTTCCCCGGCCTCGGCCAATTGGCGCAGGCGCTGGTTGAGGGTCTTCTTGTGGGCGCTGAACGTGTTACTCAGGAGCTGCACCCGTGCGTCCTGCAGCGCCGGCTTCACCTGTTTGATCTCATCCCGCCACACGGCCCTGATGATTCTCCCGCGCTGAATTCGACTGGGAGTCTTCCCCCCCTCGTATATGCCCCGAACGGCTAGGAGAATCTGGTACGGCTTCCCTTCGCCGTAGCGCTCCCGATACTTGACAATCAGCGCATCCAGTTCCGCGAGCATGCCAGACCTCCGCGATGAGCATATCATGAAATTTCATATCCGAATCAAGCGAAATTTCATCCCCGCCTTTCTGTTCGCTGGCGCGACGTAAGGGGGGGGCCATGTTCTTTGCGGCGCGGGCCGCCCAGATCGTGAAGATTTCGGCTGGGGGGGCAGCAACTCCGGCGGGGTGATTTTTTTGAGTAGGTGGTGTAAGATGGGTTGGTACGCGTAAAACAACTGAGATTCCTTACGGAGGTGAGATGAAAAGGCTGGTGATCCTTTCTTTGACGTTTCTCTTACTCTGGCCGAGTATCGCTCCGGCGTTCCATGACAGCATGCCAGAAGAGATCTACGGGAAGCTACAGGGATTTGGTGTTACCTTTCTCGAGTACGATGGGCCGGTATTGGAGAAGCAGGGGTGCTCCCACGTGCAGCAGACATTGTTGAAGTCGGGGCCGCTCGGCAAGAGTCTGGGAATTGCCCTATTTGCGCTTGACCAAGGTGGCACCTCCCAGCACCTCATCGGTGTCGAGGTGAGAGACGCCGATCGTAACCCCGTATTCGTGTGGCGCGCATCCGACTTCTGGCAGATCGCGGCCTGCCATTTCCCGGACAAATATGAAGGAAAGGGATGAAGCAATAGGCAGACACGATGGAGGCCAAGGAAACTAACCAGACCCTCCCGATTCTAGTTATTGACGACGATCCGCGCAGCTGTGAGCTCGTTACTGCTATGCTCACAGACGTCGGGTTCGAAGTCCGTTCGGCTTACGATGGTGCTTCGGGAATAGAACTGGCCCGGACGGCACAGCCCGCCGCCATAATCTTGGATATGATGATGCCCGGCATGGACGGAATCGACACATTGCGGCGCCTGAAACAGGATCCTGTTCTCAGACAAATCCCCGTCGTTGCCATCACGGCCGCGCCGGAGTTGCGGTACCACGAGCAGGCCTTTCCCACCGGGGCAGGGTTTTTCCTGGCAAAACCCTTTGAGGCAGAGAGCGTAATCCACATGGTGACCATAGCCCTGCAAAGGGCTCGGCATGAGGCGGATCGCCGACGGCATCCCCGGTTTCCGGCGGAGCTGCCGGTCCGGTGCCTTATTCGCGAGCATGGGCAAACAATCCGGGAGGTGGTGGGCCGCACGGGAAATGTCGGCCTTGCCGGCATCCTGCTCTGGTTGCCAGAAATGCTGGTACCCGGGACCGTGTTCCACCTACAACTGGGACTCCCAGAAGGGACGGTGACCATCCAGGGAACCGTCGTCTGGCAAGTTGGTGAGGCGGTCGATCCGATTATCCCGCACGGCGTTCAGCTCCCGGATTTGGGGGAAGATGCCGACTTCCTGAGGTATAGAGGCTTCCTGGAGAAGGTAGCTGTGGAGCTGACTGAGGGAGGGTGACGACTACCCTCCACACACGCAGGGGCGGGGGGTATTACGACTCCTATTGGGTTGGTGGCTCGTGCTTTTTCAGTAGACGCAAGTTTTCCAGTACGCGCGTCGCCCGCTCTATGCCAGCCTTGGCTTGTTTGTTGGAGGGGTCCAATTGCAACACTCCCTTCCAAGTTTTCTCGGCCTCCTCGATCTTTTCCTCACGGTAAAGCTTGCTGGCGTGTTCAAGCATCTGGTTCACAGTGGCGGAAATGGTTTCATCTAGGCGTTGTTGGAGCCGGTGGACTTCCGGGTTGTCCGGATCGATTTTGGCAAGCCTGGAGACAATTTGTCGTGCTTTTTGCAGCTCACCCTTGTCCAATGCCTGCATGACAAGTCCCGCGAGACGGTTGTAATCCTGCTGAAGCTTTTCTTGCTGCGCGCGGTGTTCCGTGCGCCGCACGGCCTCTTCACGCTTCGCAACTTGTTGACGAAGGTCTCTGACGGCCGCCCGTATCGTGTCCGAGGGGTCCAAGCGGTCGACGAGGGTAAGACACCTTTCCGCAAGCTCAAAATTATTGTTGTTCTTCGCCCGTTCACCGCACTCGTAGAGTTCCTCAGCAGTCTCTCCGGCTGCATGACGGGTGCGCCATAGTTCCCATTTGAACATCAGGTTTCCGGGCGCGACCCGGGTAAGTTCTTTGTGCAGCAGGACGTCTTCCGCCAGCCATCTGGCCTTGGCGATCAGTATCTCCGCTTTAAGGTCATCGATGTGCTGATCTCGTTTCTTTAACACCTCCTCCCGACCTTGTCTCAACAGAGCACTGGAAGGTAATTTCTCCAACCCGTGATTCACATGGTCAAGAGCCCCGGACCAGTCGCCCTGTTCCATTTTCGTTCGCATAGTCTTCGCGATGGTCTGCTCATAATCGGCTGCACGCTTTCTCACCTCTCCGAGTCTTTTTTTCAATAGTGCATACTGCGGGTGGGTTTCAGGGACATCGTTCAGGAGTTCAAGGGCGTGACCGAATTCTTCCTCGGCAACTAATTGGTTGATGCTCTGTAGGGTTACCGAACGAAGGCCGAGGGGCGTGGTACACCCCACCATGGCGACCGTGGTCAGAATACCGATGTGCAGCAAGAGCAGGCGTCTCATGCTATGGCCTTTGCGCCAAGGATTCTGTTCACCGATCTCTCCATCGGAGGCCTATCCGCGGAACTGCCAAACTCGACACAACGGATCCCCTCGTCCTTTTTCAGGTTGTCCTGGTGAAGGCCTCGGGGAGGGCTGAGGGGGATGGAGCACTGAGGGGCAAAGTCAATGTGAAGGTGCTCCCCTGGTTCTCCCCCTGGGACTCAGCCCCGATTGTTCCGTTCTGAAGCTCTGCGAGCTTTTTCGCTAAGGCTAACCCAAGTCCAGTCCCCTCGTACCGTCGTGCCATCGACCCGTCGAGCTGGGTGAACGCCTGAAAAAGATTCGGCATGTCCGCAGCCTTGATCCCGATGCCGGTGTCCTGGACGACAATCTCGAGGGACTCTCCGCTCCGTCGTGCGATCATCATCACCTGGCCCCCATCGGGGGTGAACTTTACGGCGTTCGACAAGAGGTTGTAGAGGATCTGCCTAAATCTGAGAGGATCGGCCACGATCTTCTCCGGACATTCGGTCTCGTCGAAGACAAGCCGGAGTCTTTTCGCTTCGGCCTGAGGGCGAATGGTGTCGAGGATCGCCCCCAGCGCTTCGCGGGGAAGGAATGGCTCGAAGCGGAGTTCGATTTTGCCTGCCTCCACCTTGGACAGGTCCAGGATGTCGTTGATAAGCTCGAGGAGGTGCCTGCCGCTTTCCCAGATGTGCTGTACGAAGCGCAGCTGCTTATCGTCCAAGGAAGGTTGGTCCTTGAGCAGCTTGGAAAAGCCGATGATGGCATGGAGGGGGGTACGCAATTCGTGAGAGACGGTCGCAAGGAACTGGGACTTGGCAGTGGAGACAGCCTGGAGCTGCGCATTGAGCGCTTCGAGTTCCTGCGACCGCTCCTGTATCCTTCTTTTTTCCAAGAGCCCTTCCGCCATGGAATTGAACGCGGCCATCAGGTATCCGATCTCGTCGGCCCGTCGCTCGTGAATGCGATGCACAAAGTCCCCTTCGCCAATAGCTCGGCTCGCTTCCACCAAACGGTGAATGGGCCTGGAAAACCTCCTGGACATGGCAAACGATATTCCGATCGCGAGCGTGATCATCGACAACGTGGCGATACTGATGATGCGTACGGAGTACTGTAACGAGTGATACATGGATGCACGGCTGAACGTGATCAGGACATATCCGACACCTAGGTTTTTGAACTGCACCGGGCTGATGAAAGAAACGAGACTTACGCTTGTGCCCGATGGTTCATCCCGCTCCCACTCGATGGTGCGAGCGGACAAATCGGGGATGGCAGAAGATCTTCCTGTTTCAGCTGTCCTCGTCTCGGGAGGCGCAATCCCGGACTGAGCCAGTAACTTTCCTTTGTAATCAAAGATTGCCGTCCCGAGGATGCGTTCACCCGAGGCCAGATTGGTGGTGAGGACTTTCAGGCCCAAGATGTCCTTGGCAAGTATCATTTCCTTGGCCGACTCGGCCATCTGATTTGCAGCGAATCGGCCAAAGGCGTCTATGTGACTACGAAAGAATTGTGTTTGGGTCTTGATAATGACCACACCGAGCACGGTCATGCTTCCAGCGATCAGAACCGTGATGGCGAGCGCCCATTTGTAGGCGATGGGAAAACGCTTCGGTGTGCATAGATGCCAGAAACGTAGGATCGGATTAGACAAGCCCCCGGACCTCCTTGACGAGCGTGGCGTCGAAGGCCGGGAGTAGCAACTTTAGTGCCAAGCGTCATACGCGGGAGGCGCGCCTGATCCCCATCAAGGAGGCGGCGGAGATCCTGGCGGTGGCCCCGAGGACGATCTATTCCTGGGCCTAGAGTCGGAGTGGGCGGCTCGAGCGTGTGAAGCTGGGGCGGTGCCTGCGGGTTGTGAAGGTGTCGGTCTATGCGCTCATTGAGCGGGACCGCTGGGACCGAGCGGTTCTGTTGTGGTTGTGGGTGGGGAGACCCCGATTGCCACAAGCCGCGTAACTGCTATATACTAAAGTCCG
>JAHFDE010000124.1 GCA_023249165.1 Candidatus Methylomirabilota bacterium
AGACGCCGGTTGCCTGGCACGGCCCGGCTCAGCAAGAGAGCTTCATCTGGCGAGGGATGATGGAGGTGAATGCCCTGCGAGAGTTTCTGGCGGATACCGCATGGGGGGAACTCGACGTCTTACTGGCAGACCTCCCACCGGGAACAGACCGGATTGCTCACCTGACCGGTCTCATTCCTGATCTCACCGGCTGCCTCGTCGTCACTGTGCCATCCGAGGTCTCGCACCTCATTGTCAAGAAGGCGGTGAGTGCCGTGCGCGACGCCCGGTGGGCGCCGACCCTGGGGCTGGTCGAGAACATGGGGCGATTCACCTGCAAGCACTGCGGCGCATCCGAGGCGATGTTCCCGGGGGGCGACACGCGCGCGATGGCGACCGCCATGGGGATCCCATTTCTCGGCAGCATCGACTTCGATCCCCGGCTCGCCGCCGCGTCGGATCGTGGCGTCCCCTTCGTGCTGAGCCATCCCGATACGCCGGCCGCCGAGGGGCTCGCCCGGATCGCACGGACGATTCTCGGCTGGGTGGAGGCCGTATGAAATTCCTCTGTGTCTCGTGTGACACGCAGATGAAGCTCGAGGAGACCACGGGGCCGGTGGAAGGGTCCCTCAGCGTGAACTTCGCCTGTCCGAGCTGCGCCCACCGGATCGCCCTGCTCACCAACCCGGGGGAGACCCAGCTCGTCCGGGCCCTGGATGTGAAAATTGGCGGCCGCAGCAGTCCAGTGGAGCCCTGGGAGTTCGTCAGGACCATGCTGGCGGTCAGGGGCGAGGATGTGGCGGCACGCGAAGAGGGCTCAACCCCCTCGACTGAGCCTTCGTCCCGAGACTTCGGCGAGACTTCGGCGAGCGGTTCGGCCGAGCAGTTCGGCCCTGAGCTCACTGCCGAAGGGCTCACCGTCGAGGCCTCAGTCGAACCGCTCAGTCGAGACGCTCAGGCCGAGGGGCCCGGCGCAGGTCCCCGGTGTCCCTTCTCGGCCGTGGCGAACCGTGCGGCCGAGGCGGCCTCTCTGACGTGGGACCCGTCGGCGGAGGAGCGCCTTGAGCGCGTTCCCGACTTCATTCGGCCGATGGCCCGCCAGGGCATCGAGCGCTTTGCCGTCGAGCGTGGATACAGGCGGATCACCGAAGAGGTCATCGACGAAGTGCGAGGGACCCTCGGCTTCTGATCTCCCCTGTAGGCAGACTAGAGACTGGAGACTAGAGACGAGAATCCTGGAACACGTGCAGTCTCCTGTCTCCAGTCTCTCAGCTCCAGTCTCTCTTGGCTGATTGCTGATGGCTCAACGCTTACACATGGGGAAGCGCCAGGGACGAGAAAGAAGACTGACCGGAGGGGTGGCCCTTCCCCTCCTCGGGGTCTTCCTCCTGGCTGCCGGGGCGGCCTGGGCCCAGGGGGCCCCCGGGGGCGAGACGGAGGCCTATCGGAGCTTTCCCCTGATCGGGAGCCGCCTGGCGGTGTGGGGCGCCGCGCAACTCCACTTGAACTTTGCGGCGTTCATCCTCGGTGTCCCCATGTTCGCCATCATCGTCGAGTTTATCGGCTGGCGGACGCAGGATGCGCGCTACGATTGGCTCGCCCGGCAGTTCATGAAGCTCACCTTCGTCGCCTACTCTGCCACCGCCCTCCTGGGAGGCCTGCTGACCTTCGTCTTCATCACCCTCTATCCCCGCTTCTTTGGCTACCTGGCCGGGATCTTTGGGCCGACCATGTGGGTGTACGCGGGCCTCTTCTTCGTCGAGACGTTCACGCTGTACCTCTATTACTATGGCTGGGACTGGCTCAGCGGGCCGCGGAAAGGGATCCACCTGGGCCTGGGGGTCCTCCTCAACATCTGGGGGACGATCCTCATGTTTGTGGCCAACGCCTGGCTCACGTTCATGATGTCACCCAGCGGGGTGGACGAGGCGGGCAAGCTCACCAGCCTGTGGGGTGCGATCTATAACCCCACGTGGATGCCGATCAATGTCCATCGGCTGATCGCCAACATCACCTTCGGGGGCGCCATTGCGGCCGCCTACGCCGCGTTCCGTTTCCTCGGGGCCCGCACCGACGAGGAACGCGCCCAGTACGACTGGATGGGGTATGTGGGGAACTTCGTGGCGGTCTCGTCCCTGCTCTTCCTGCCGTTCGCCGGCTACTGGCTGGGCCGCGAGATCTACGCCTTCAACCAGACCTTGGGGATCACCATGATGGGCGGATTCATGTCCTGGCTCTGGGTGGTCCAGGCCATTCTGATCGGGGTGCTCTTTATCGGTTCGAACTACTACCTCTGGCTCGGGATGGAGCGGATCCCCGGCTCGGAGCGCTATCGATCGTATATTCCATACCTGGTCATGATCCTGGCAGCGGGGTTTATCGTGTGGGCCACGCCGCGAAGCATGGTGGCGACGCTGGAGGAGGCCAGGGCCATGGGAGGGACTCACCACCCGGTCCTCGGCGTGCTGGGCGTCATGTCGGCCAAGAACACCGCCGTCAATTTGATGATCCTGACCACTTTTGTCTCGTTCCTCCTCTACCGGCGGGCCAACCGCGTCGCCACCGTATCCTGGGTCCGGTCCGGCATGACAGCCCAGTGGATCATCATGGGGGTGGCCGCGGCGGTCGTGACCTTCTACGGCGTGTACGGTTACTTCGTGGAGTCCATTGTCCGGATCGGGTTCTCCGTCTACCAGGTGCTGTCGGTGCTCGCGGCCATCGTCTGTGTCATGGCCATCGACATCCCGATGTTCCGGCGAGCGCGCTCCACCGGAGCGATCCGCTGGGGGCAGATCGCCCCGCGCTCCCAGTACGTCTTGATCCTGCTGGCCGTCAGCTTCACATGGCTCATGGGGCTTATGGGTTTCGCCCGCTCGGGCATCCGCCAACACTGGCATGTCTACGGCATCCTCCGGGACACCTCCCCCGAGGCGGTGACGCCGGCCTTGGGGTACGCGGCCAACATGATCACCGCCGTCACGGCGATCTTCCTCGCCTTCCTTGTCCTCATCTTCTGGTTGGGGGGGCTCGGGGAAAGGGGAGCGAAAGGATAGAACCCCCATGCGCGTGCCGCTCATCGTCAAGGTTGGGACCTTCGCGTTAGCGGTGATGGGCGTCTATGCCTACTACGCGAACTCGATCCCCCAGATCCAGTCCACACTCCCCGAGGAACTCTCCCTGGAAGGCGGAAATGTGACGCCGGAGCAACTCGTCAAAGCGGGCGAGGGAATCTTCAAGGGGAAGGGGACGTGCGAGATCTGCCACCGGATCGGCCAGAAGGGGACCCGTGCCCCCGACCTGGCCGGGATTGGCGCGACGGCGGCCAAGCGGAAGCCCGGGATGAGCGCGAAGGCCTACATTATCGAGTCCCTGCTCGATCCTAGGGCTTATCTGGTGGAGGGCTACCCCGGCATCATGCCGAAGGTGGACCGGCCTCCCATTGGGCTGAACCGCTCTGAGCTGTGGGCCACTGTCGCCTTCCTCCAGTCCATGGCCGGGACGGTGGACGTGAAGCTGGACGACATCCCGAAGACCGCTGGTGCGGTCGTTGCGGCTGAGGGGGCCGCCCAGGGTGCCGAGCTGAAGCTGCCCGGCGATCCCAAGGCCGGCCAGGTGGTCTTCATGGGGAAGGGCGCCTGCATCGCCTGCCACAAGGCCGGCGCCATCGGCGCCTCACCCATTGGACCGGACCTCTCCCAGATTGCCAAGATCCAGACCCCCGAGTACATCATGGCCAAGATCCTGGACCCTGCCGGGATGGGAACGATGGCGGGCTATCCGCCCAACATGATGCCCCCGACCCTCGGCCAGACCCTGACCGCCAAAGAGTATATCGACCTGGTCTCGTTCCTCCTCACCCTCAAGGGTGAGGCTGCGGCTCAAGCCCCCGCCGCGAGCAAACAATGAGCCTCCTCCGGTCGAAGTTTCTCCACGCGGCGCTGGTTCTGCTGGTCACATTCCTTTTCTTCCGATTCGGGATCCGACCGCCGGCGCCCTGGAGCGTGCTCAAGCTGTACATGGCCATCGTGCTCGCCGCGGTCCTGGTCTATGTTTCGTCTGATTCCGATTCGTGGCGGGCCTTCCTCGCCCCCGTCCGCTCCACGCTGGCGGACGATTCGAAGCGCCCGATCCGGTTTGCCGTGATGGTCCTAGTGCCGAGCTTCTTCGGCTACTACGCCTACACGCAGGCGGCGGCGAAGGTCGAGGCGCCTGCGGAGTTGCGCGCGGTCCATCCGGCCCCTCCGGCGTCGATCTCCTTCAGGCGGAAGACCATCGACATCCAGGGGCTCGAGAACCCCCTTCGGAAGGACGCCGCCAACTTCAACAAGTATGTGGCGGAGGGCGCGGTGATCTACGTCAAGAACTGCCTGTTCTGCCACGGCGACAACCTGGATGGTGCCGGCCACTTCGCCCACGCCTTCAATCCGCCCCCTGCCAACTTTACGGACCCGGGGACCATCGCCATGCTGCAGGAGGCCTTCCTCTTCTGGCGGATCGCCAAGGGCGGGCCGGGTCTGCCGAAGGAGTCCACGCCCTGGAACTCGGTCATGCCTGCCTGGGAGGATCGGTTGACTGAGGAAGAGATCTGGAAGGTGATCCTGTACCTGTACGACGCCACGGGCTACCAGCCGCGGCGCTGGGAGGCTGCTGCGCTGGCCCCTGCTCTCCTTCGTCGGGAGGCGACGGGACTTTCGAGCCCGGCGGAGGCGCAGCAGCCCGGCGACGCCACCGCGGGGAAGGCGATCTACGATAAGAAATGCGCCGTCTGCCACGGCGCCGAGGGGAAGGGGGATGGCCCGGGGGCGGTCCAGCTCGATCCCAGACCGCGCGACTTCACCAGAGGCCTGTACAAAATCCGCACGAGCCCTTCGGGGAACGCGCCGACGGACCAGGACCTGTTCAAGATCATGACCGAGGGCATGCCGGGAACATCAATGCCGGCGTGGAACGTCCTTCCTGAAAGGGACCGGTGGAACCTGGTCGCCTATCTCAAGACCTTTGCCCCGGACAAGTTCAAGGAGCCGCCGAAGGTGGCGGATCTCCCAAAAGAGGTGGTCTCTTCCAAGGGGTCCATCGCCCGAGGGAAAGAAATGTTCGAGGCGATTGAGTGCAACAAATGCCACGGCAACGGGGGGCGGGGCGATGGCCCTTCAGCGCCCGAGCTCAAGGACGACTGGGGAAACCCCATACGTCCGGCCAATCTCACCAAGGTCTGGGAGTTCCGGGGAGGGGGGAGCACCAGGCAGATTGCCACCCGGCTGGTGACTGGCCTGATGGGGACCCCCATGCCGTCATTCGCGGACGCCGTCGAGGGCCCCGAGGACATCTGGCACCTCGCCAATTACGTCAGGTCGCTTGGGCCGGAGGGACCCAATTTCGCCACGATCCTCCCGGTTGAGGCTGTGCAGGGAGAGATCCCCGACGATGTCAACACTTCATTCTGGCTTGACCGGGCCCCAGCCAACTTCGCGCTGGCCGGCCAGGTGGTCGTGGACCCTCGGAACTTCACTCCCTCCATCGACATGATCGCGGTTCGGGCGGTCTATTCGGAGACCGAGATCGCCTTCCACCTCACCTGGGATGACCCCACAGCCTCCAAGCCGGATCCGGGGGGCAAGACGTTCGCTGACCAAGTGGCCCTCCAGTTTCCCGCCAGGCTCCTCGAGGGGACGGAGCGTCCGTACATCCTCATGGGGGCGAGCGCCAATCCGGTCTACCTTCTGCGGTGGATGTCCGACGGTCGGGTGGGGGAGGCGAACGCCACCGGGATAGGCAAGCTCGTCCCACAGAAGGGGGACGTGGTCCAGGCCAAGGGGAAGGTCCTGTTCACGGACGGTCAGTACCGCCTGGTGATTAAGCGCCCAAGAGTGACCAAGGACGCGAGCGATCTCGAGTTTCCGGTCGGTCGGTTCCTCCCGGTGGCCTTTATGGCCTGGGATGGGGGCAACGGGGAGGTGGGGAGCAAAATGTCACTCTCCTCCTGGTACTACCTTTATCTCGAGCCACCGCCGTCCAGAGCGCGCTGGGTCTATCCGCCCCTGGTGGCCCTTGGCGTCCTTGGACTGGAGCTGTGGGGGCTCCGGTGGGCCCGGCGTCGGGCGTAACGTGACGAGGTATCGTTCTTCATAACACGGGAGGGAGAGAAGTGCGCATGAGCTGGATTGTTTGGCTGGTCGTCGCAGTGGTCCTACTGCCGGGAATCGCGTGGAGTGCCGGAGACGCGGCGAAAGGGAAGGAGAAGTACCAGGAGCTCTGTGCGGCGTGTCACGGGGCCTCGGGCAAGGGCGACGGCCCGGCGGCGCCCGCCCTGCCGACCAAGCCCCGTGACCATACTGACGCGGCCTACATGGACAAGCTCACGGATGAGCAAGTGTTCAACATCGTCAAGAGCGGTGGGGCGGCCGCCGGGAAATCACCCCTGATGCCTGCGTGGGGAGGCCCACCCCCCAAGCTGAGCGACCAGCAGATCCAGGACCTCGTTGCCTATATCCGGACTCTGGCCGGTGCCAAATAATCGGGTCAATTCTGGGCCCTGGAGGCTTTCAGCCCGGAGGATGGCTATGAACAGGCGGCACTTTCTTCGCGCGCTCGCCGCGAGCCTCGCGGCGGCACCGGCCTTCGACCGACGGCAGGCTTG
>JAHFDE010000006.1 GCA_023249165.1 Candidatus Methylomirabilota bacterium
ACGCCCTTTTTCAACGTCCCGCTGATGTGCCCATCGGCTGTGAAGAGAGCCTGGAGGAACCCGCGCTGGAAATCCTCGGACCCCGCGAGGATCTGAGGGGGAACCTGACTCAGCTTCGTATCCTGCGAGAGGTGATACCGTTCCAGCACTCGCCGCGCGAATCGGGCGGAGCTCACCGTCGCTTGATTCCGGCCCGCGACATCAACGGCCGTAATCGGATACCGATCCTCCTCGCCGCTCCGGACCATGAGGTTCATGTAAGCAGCGAAGAGGGGGGCAAGCTCGCGCTTCTCTTGCCCGTAAAAACGGAGTATGACCCCCTTGTCAGGCCGGATATGCCCGTCCCCGATCAGCCACCCGATCAGGCGCCCTTCCTCCAGGGACCCTTCCGATCCGAAGCCCCCCTTCCGGTTCACGATGTGGACGAGGTCCCCGGGCCGAAGGGCGTCCGCTCGCATCCAGCCGCCCGGCGTCATCACCCGATGGTCATCTGTGAGACGGACCTCGTAGCCCTCTTCCGCAACCAGCCGGTACACCGGTTGAACCCCCGTCTGAAACACCGTGCATGCGGGACCCCACTCCCCGACGCCGAACCGGGAATCGAGGAGGACGTCCACGGCATCACCAGACCGGGCAAGCTGGTCAGCGCGGATGAGGCCGCCCGCGGTGGAGATGAGCGTGTCGCCGGCGACGCAGGGATTCGTGGCCTCGACCTCGGCAAGGGTCGGGGTGGGATTCGCCCGGCCGGCGTTACACCGATCGATAAAGAAGAGGCCGGGATCCCCGGTGCGCCACGCGGCCTTCACGATGCGGTCGAAGACCTCCCGCGCCCTCAGACGCGCCACGACCTTCTTCGTCTCGGGGGTCACCAGCTCGTACTCCGCGTCCCGCCTGAGCGCGTCCATGAACTTTTCGGTGATCGCCACCGAGATGTTGAAATTGGTGATTCCCCCGTCGAGCTTTGACTCGATGAACTCGAGGACATCGGGGTGATCCACACGCAGGATCCCCATATTGGCGCCCCGACGGGTCCCTCCCTGCTTCACTGCCTCGGTGGCCCCGTTAAAGACCCGCAGGAAACTCACCGGGCCGGAGGCCTTGCCCCCCGTCGAGCGGACGATGGCGTCTTTCGCCCGCAGCCGAGAAAAGGCGAAGCCCGTCCCCCCTCCTGACTTGTGGATAATGGCGGCCGCCTTCACCGCCTCGAAGATTTCCTCCATGCTGTCCCCCACCGGGAGGACGTAGCAGGCCGAGTACTGCAGGCCATTTTGTTTCCCGGCGTTCATCAGCGTTGGAGAGTTGGGGAGGAAGACACCATCGACCATGAGATCGTAAAACCGACCGGCGGTCTCGTGAATCTCCTCAGCCGATTTCCCCCATTTCTCTTCTGCGGAAGCGATCTCGACCGCGACCCGCCAGCACATCCCTTCAGGGGTCTCGAGGACCTTGTCTCCCTGCCGGGCCAGGTACCGCTCCCGCATGACCCGGAGGGCGGAATCGGACCAGTTCCCCTTCCTGCCAGGTGGGTTGGGGAAACGCTGCAGGAACATTGCTCCTCGTCCTTTCTCGCTGGCCACTTGCCGCGAGCTGTCCGTCATCCGCAGCCTCCTCTCAAGGTGAGAATCTCTGGATGAGAATTTCTGGGTTCCGCAGCCTCTCCCCACGGACTCCACAGCTTTTCCACAGCTTTTTCCACAATATTTAGTGGAGCCGTCGTCAATATGCTACAAGATGTTGTGGTTTGTCAAGCAAAAAATGAGTACGCAGGCAAATTTTTTCCCATTCCCTCTTCAGGTCGTCATCCCTGTATCGAGCCTTCGCTCGATCGAAGCTCAGGCAGATCGCCTAGAAGCATAGCAATTGCAATATGATGCAGGAGACCGTCTGCATATTTTTCTTGCCTCGCCCAGGGGAAGCCAATAGAATATCAGCGCATCCGACGAAGCCTTCGTGCATTACTGTCATCCTCAGACCAGGATAGAGACCGGGTAGAATCAAGATGAGGGAGGGAGCCGTATGACCTACATCGTCTGTGAGCCCTGTATCGGCACCAAGGACCGGGCCTGCGTCGAGGTCTGTCCCGTTGAATGTTTTTACGAGGCGACGGACCAGCTCTACATCCACCCCGAAGAGTGTATCGACTGCGCGGCCTGCGAGCCGGTCTGCCCGGTCACCGCGATCTTCCCTGAAGACAGTGTCCCCGATCAATGGAAGTCCTATACCGAGAAGAACTACAAGTTCGATTACACAAATGCCCCGCACGCCCTGACCAAAGCGATGCAGGGAGAGCAGGATAATTTCGCCCACACCTTCACGGTTGAGGGGAAGACGATTACGCTGCCACCGCCCCCGGCGGGTTTCGGCGGCCCCGCCCCGCCCGCACCCAAGGCTGAGGCGGGAGCCCCGCCAAAGGCAGCGGCACCGGCCCCACCGCCTAAGGCAGAGACACCCAAGGCGGCGGCCCCAGCGGCGGCTGCGCCCCCTCGGACAGCCACCGCCTCACCCGACGCTTTTGCGCAGATGGCCGAGGCGGCGGCGTCGGCGGCCGAAGCGGCGGCTCGCGCCGCCGAAGCCGCAGCCGCGGCGATCAGGATACTCCTGGGAAAAGCTGACGGGCGGACGGGTACTGGGGCACCGTCCGCCCCGGCAGTAAAGCCCCAAGCCACTCCTGCCGCGAAGCCAGCAGAGGCCAAGGTGGCGGCACCGGCGCCGGCCCAGCGTCAGGAGGCAGAGCCACAACGTGTCGGTCCCGACCCCTCCTTCAAACGGGCCCAAGAGGTCCTCTACGGCCTCATCGACTTTGAAAGCGGGACGCGGGCAGCAGACACGGAGGAACTGGCCCTGGCCGAGGAGACCGCAACCACACTGTTCGATGAGATCGCGAAGGCGGTTGGAAAGCGGGACTATACGCTTCAAGACCTCGAGAAGAAGGGTGTGGCGCTCCGCCAGAAGATGGAGCTGGCGAACGCCATTGTCGATCGGGTGGGCAGGATTCGACTCCAGATGGAGATCAGGCGGCAGCGGGGCCGCACCCGGGCGCAGATCCCAGGGGCGGTGGCCGCCTTTGGGATTGCGGGGGCCTGCGCCGGCGGCGGACTCCTGTACGCCTTGAGATATGGCGTCTCACCCGTTGGCACACCAACGCTGCACGACCTCCTCAACGCCCCCTTCACCCCTGAGGGCTTCATGCCTTTCCTCGGGTTTAACCTCTTGGCAGGAATGTTCGCCCTCTTCGGCGCGTTGGCCATCGTGAAGCTGGCCCGCTCCTGGGCCGAGGTCCGCCACCTCGAGTTCCTCCGCCCCAAGGAGTTTGGTGCCGCCTCGCTGAGGCCGCGGCGCTTCACTTGGATGGACCGGTGGGAGATCGAGTCGCCGCGTATCCGCGAGGCCGAGCGCATGCTGCAGGCCCTGGCGGCGAAGAAGCGGTAGCTATCCCTTCTGGGTGGCGGGGGCCCTCCGCCCTCGGAGGGTGCGCAGGACGATTACCGCGAGGGCGACACCAAAGACGAAGAGGAAGAGGATCATCACCTGCCCGTGGCTCGCCATATAGGCCTGAAGCCAGAGGAGGAGATAGAGATCGTTGCCACTCTGCCGCCACGCCCGGCGGTAGGCCTGGAGCGCCTCGGGGTACTGACCTCGGGATTCATATGCCTTCCCCAAGCCGTACAGCGCCAGCGTATATTCCGGATTGATGGCGAGCGCGCGTTCGAGATGCGCGATCGCCTCCTCTCCCCTGCCCGCCTTCTGGTACGCAAGCCCTAGATTGGTTGCGATCATCGGGTCCTTTGGATCCAGGGCCACCGCCTTTTCGAGGGCCGCAACGGCCTCCGGATAACGATTCATCTTGTAGGAAAGCCAACCCAGGTCGTTTAACAGGGCGGGATTCTCCGGGTCCAGCTTGACGGCGGTGAGATAGCGACTCATCCCCTCGTGGTAGTCCCCCCGCGCCTCGACCATGGCGCTCCCGAGCCCGGCGTGCGCCCGGGCCATCCGGGGTTGGAGCCTGAGCGCCGCCTCGAAGGCAGTCACGGCATCTTCATAGCGGCGTAGCTCCAGCAGGATCCAGCCGCGGTTGACCAGGACATCGGCCGCTCGCGGTTCGGCGTCCAGGCTGCGCGCAAAGGCCTGAAGCGCTTCATCCCAGCGTCGATCCCGCCCGTAGAGAACCCCCAAGAGGTTCCATGCGACGAAATCGTCCTCCTGTCGGGCGACGCTGGCCTCGAGGAGCCCACGGGTCACCGCGAAAGTGTGGGTCCTATTGTAGACCTCCCGAAGGCGATCGAAGGCAACCGGATGCTCCGGGAAGCCCTGGAGCGTCTGGCGGTACCCGCTGATGGCCTCCTCGAACCTTCCTGCCAGGCGGAGCGCCTCCGCCCGCCGGTAGTGTTGCGTCGCCTGCTCTTCCACCCCGGGCGAGGCGTGCGCCAGCGAAAGAGAGCCCACCAAGGCTCCGGTGATCCATGGCAGCAGCAGGTGCCTCATCCCGCCTTCCGCTCAAGCATCCGGCCCAGCATGAACAGGGCCGCGCCAATCCCCAGGAGAACCATCTCGGGGCCCATGCCGTGCTCCTCAGTGATCCCGACGAAGAAGGCCACCACCAGATTCGCCATGCCTATGACCTGCAGTCCTCGGCCCAGATAGAACATCCACATCCCCTGACGCGAAAAACTTTCCCACTATAGCGGAGGGTCGGCAGGGTGTCAAAGCTGCGGGCGGTGCAGGCTCGGCGGATGGGGAGAACGGCCTTGCAATGCCGGCGGGATCCGGCTAGAATCCTTCCACCATCCCGGAGGGACCGAGCCATGGAGCAGTTTACCTTCATCCTCAGCCGGCCCGATAACATTCCCATCACGATCCTGTTGATCTCGGTGGTGATCTGCCTCTACGTCGCTCTCAAGCAGGCCTTCAAGAACGATCGGCTCATTGAAGAGGGGCGCGAGGACGAGATCTACGAGGATATGATCAAGTAGGCCCACCATGTTTCTGCTCGTCCTGCTCTCTCTGGCCATGGGCTTCTTCTTGATTGCGGTCCTGGGCTTTGCCAAGCCCAGCAGACCGGCGGTCGAACGAGAGGGGCGCCGCCCGGACGCGGCGTCCGGCTTTGCGCATCTGACCATGGCAGACTTTGAGCGCCTCTGCCTCGCACTGGTCGAGGAGATGGGCCTCGTGGTCAGCTCTTATGTCCGGAACGGACCGCGGGAGCTGGAGATCGCAGCCGTCAATCCCCAGCCGATTACCGGGGGTGATTTCGTCGTCCACTGTACCCATCCCGAGGACGGCTTCGTCGGCGCAGCCCGCGTGAACATCCTCCGGGACCAGGTCAAGGGCGAGCAGGCCGCGAAAGGCATATTCATCACCACCGGCTTCTTCGCCGAGGAGACCTCGAAGGTGGCCGAGGGGCCTCCCCTTGAGCTCATCAATGCCAAGCGGCTCAGAGACCTGATGCGCGACTACCGCATCGCCGTGTAGCGCTCCCACGGGTATTGGGTCTTGGGTGTTAGGTGTTAGGTCCGTCTTTCTTCCGGTTTGTTGGGTCTATCGGGTTTCTTGGGTTCATTGGGTTTCAACCCGAAAAAACTCGACAGCTCTGTACACTGGATAGAGTCTCCGGTCTCCGTGTCTAGTCTCGACTCTCAACCCTCCGCTTGCCCTGAGCCTGTCGAAGGGCTCTCCGCCGACTGTTACACGATCCCCTGCCCGATCATGTAAGCCGCGACCAGCGCCAGCAGCCAGAAGAGAGACCCTCCTCCCGCCCCGAGCATCCCGAAGAGGAGCCCGGTCACGGCCCCGATGAGGACCAGTTCCGCTGTCAGCATTATTCTGCCGTTCGGCTGTCGGCCGTCGGCTGTCCGCAGTCCGCAGGGAGACACATGAGACCGGAGACGGGAGACCGGAGACCCCAGGCTCAAAACTCAGGTCTCCAGTCTCTAGTCTAGTATCTGACAGCTGATTGCTGACCGCCGACAGCTTGGTAAGACATCAGATTGCGGTCCGGCGGGCAGTAGCCGCTGCCGCCACAAAGGCCACAACCCCGAAGACCAGCGTCAAGGCCAGGGAGGGGAGGAGCGGGGGCACCTCCCCTGCCAAGACAGGGTTCTCCAAATAGAGGCACCGCCGCAGAGCCGCCACACCGTAAGTCAAGGGGTCCAGCCTCATGATCCACTGCAACCACACCGGAACGCCCGAGGCGGGAAAGAAGGCGCCGGACAGGAGCCAGATCGGGACCAGGATCAAGTTCATGATTGCATGGAATCCTTGGATCGTCTCCATGCGCCACGCAATGACCAAACCGAGGCTGGTCAGGGCAAAGGCCACGAGGAACATCACCGCCGCGCTTGCGACTGCCGCGAAGGGCGTGAGGGAGACGCCGGCCGCTGGCGCGAGGAGGAGGAAGAGGACTCCCTGCAGCCAGGCCAGGGTGGTGCAGCCGAGGGCCTGACCGCACACGATCCTCGATCGGGAGATCGGAGCCACGAGTACCGCCTGCAAGAAGCCTTCCCGCCGGTCATCGATGATGGTGATGGTGGCAAAGACGGCCGTGAACAGGAGCACCATGGCGATCATGCCGGGGTAGACATACTCGGCGTAGCTGAATCCTTCAGGACCGCCCGGAGGGCGGAACGATCCCCCGAGCCCTCCGCCAAGCAGGATCCAGAAGAGGAGTGGTTGCCCGAGCGTCCCGAGGAGGCGATGCCGCTGTCGGACGAATCGCACCATCTCCCGCCACCAGAGCGTCGCGACGGGCAGCAGAAACCGCCAAATCGTCTTTGGCCTCACCCGTTCCACAGCCGTCGTCCCGTCATCCGGACGAAGATGTCGTCTAGGGTCGGCTTACCAAAGGCCGCCGATTTTACCTCGTCGGGAAAGGCCTCGGCCACCGCTCGCACGAAGTCGGGCCCGGACGGATGTTCCACCCGTAGCGCCCCATCGACCAGCACCGCCTCACACCCGAACCGCTCGCGCAGCTTCGTCTGCAATACGCCGGGATGGGCGGCGTGGATAACGACAACATCGCCGCGGACGCTCGCCTTCAACGTCTCGGGATCGCCCACCGCCACCAACTGCCCCTCGTGGAGCACGCCGACCCGATCGCACTGCTCGGCCTCCTCGATGAGATGGGTCGTCAGCAGGATCGTGACCTGCTCCTCGTCCCGCAGACGGTGCAGGATCGCGCGGAAGTCCCGGCGGGCGCCCGGATCGAGACCCGTACTGGGTTCGTCCAATACGAGAAGCTCGGGTCGGTGCACCAGCACCTTGGCCAGCTCAGCCCGCCGTTGGAGGCCACCGGAGAGGGTCCCTACCCGGTCACGCGCCCGTTCCCCGACACCCAGCCACTCGAGGGTCGCCAGCGCCCGGCGGCGCAGGGCGCTGCCCCACAGGCCATGGAGATGCCCGTGGTGGACTAGGTTTTCAAGGACGGTGAGGTGCCGATCAAGGCTCGGATGCTGGAAGACCACCCCCAGATGGTGTCGCACCCGGTGGGCCTCACGGCTCAGGTCATGGCCGAAGAGACAGACGCTCCCGCTCATGGGCGGCACCAGGGTGGACAAAATCTTAAAGAGGGTCGTCTTGCCGCTACCGTTCGGGCCGAGGACGGCGAAGATCTCTCTGCGGGGGATGGCGAAAGTGACGCCGGCGAGCGCCTCCCGATCTCGGTACGCGTAGCGAAGGCCCTCGACTTCCACCACTGGATTACCCATTGCTGCTTCACTCACCCTCGCGGTCCCCTGCGCCGCTCACCGCGTAGACTCTCAGGGTTGAAGATATAATCGAGGCTCAGCCATAGGCTCCTCGAATAGCGGAAGAAGAAGAGCGGAAACCAGACGGCGAAGGAACCCCACAGGATGAGCTGGTACGTGAGCGAGAGTCCGATGAAATGATCGAGGGCGAAATACCCGGCGATGGCGATGACGGCGGTCACCGCGTAATTGATGTAGATCGCCCCGACAAAATACCCCTGCTCTCGTTCAAATCGAAGATCACACGAGAGGCAGTCCTCGTACATCGAGAAGAGACCCCGGAACAGCGGGGCGGCACCGCACCTCGGGCATCTCAAGCGGAGGCCCCTGCCCAGAACGGATCGGAGATGTCGAATCCTGCCTGATTCCACCGATCTTCCCGCCATCATTCTAGCATAGACGGAATCCGATGGCATGCCTTCCCCCTGCTCACCCGCACCCTCCTCCGCGATGCCCACATGGCGGTCCCGCATGTCGCCAGACGGGACCGGCCTTACTCAGGGGCTGGCTCGATCTACCGCGGCGGGTAGAGCTGGTAGAGCATGACGTAGACAATCACGCCAGTCACCGAGACGTAGAGCCAGATCGGAAGGGTCCACCGGGCAATTCTCTTGTGCCGATCGAACTGTTCACCGAGCGCGCGGTAGATGGTGGCCAGGGCTAAGGGCACGATGAAGACGGCAAGGATAATGTGGGAGATGAGGAAGGCAAGATACACCGAGCGAATCCACCCCGGCCCGGAAAAGGGTACGGAGCCCACCTGATAGTGGTGGACCAGATACGACACCAGAAAGAGGCAGGAAACGCCGAACGCGGTTCCCATACAGACCTTGTGAGCGGTGACTCTTTTTCGTCGGATGAAGAGATACCCCGCCGCCAGAAGGACGGCGCTCGTCCCATTGAGGAAGGCGTTGAGCGCGGGCAGGGCCGACGCACGATATTCACCCTTCACCGCCGGCTGGCGGCCCAACAGGATGAACCCTATGCCCAGCACGACGAGCAGGGAGACCAGGCCAATGGCAGAGAGAAGCCAGCGGTCTCTCCTGCTCGCCTCACCACGGAAGAACCGGTCATCAGACCGCAGGACCACGTTCACTCTTTCCGAGATAGAACGACGAGGTGCATGAGGAGCTTCTGGAAAGGCGCCGCTGGCAAGGCGCTACCCGTCAGGGAGGAACCCCAAGGGCCGGTCTGCCTCTTATCGGACGAGCCCGTGTAGCGCGTCCATCACGGTGACGGCGATCACGGGAAGGAGGAGGAAGATGGAGAAGACGGCGAAACCCCAGACCCACCTTCCCTCAAAGCGGAGGTGCATGAAAAACAGGCCAACCAGGACCGCCTTGGTCGACGCAATGGCCAACGCGAGCGGGACGTTCCACCCCCCGAGATTGATCCGGGCCGCTGCGACGGTCACAACGGTGAACACGACAAGGGCGATCCAGACCGCGTTATAGATCCAGTAGGGCTGCATGGAATGGCCGGAACCGGGAGTAGCCACGCGATGTCCTCCTTTCCGCTGTACGGTCTCCCCTATGCGACCAGATAGAGCAAAGGAAACAGGTAGATCCAGACGATGTCGACCAGGTGCCAGTACAGCGCCGTTCCCTCAACGCGGACATAATTCGTCGCCGAAAAGCGTCCCTGAAAGGCCCAAAACAGCATGAGGCTTAAGGCGATCACCCCACCCAGTACATGGAGCCCGTGAATCCCCGTCATCAGAAAGTAAATCGAAAAGAAACTGCTCGTCCACGGATAGATGCCATGCGCGAACTTTCCGCTATACTCGAAATACTTAATGACGAGAAAGACGAACCCGAGGAGAATCGTGACCCCGAGACACAGTTTCAACGGACGTGTCTTGCCGCGCTGGATGGAGGCCACGCCCAACGCTACGGACAAGCTGCTGCAGAGCAGGACCACGGTGTTGATCGCCCCCAAGGTGACGTCCAGTTCCCGGTGATCCCGCGCAAAATCCTGGACGAAGAGGCTGCGGAAAACGGCATACGTGGCGAACAACCCACCGAAGAGGAGGACCTCCGAGAACAGGAAGATCCACACGCCCATCTTCGATGTTTCAAATCTGGGAAACTCCTCGACCCCTGCAGCGTGTTCCATCCCCGCTCCTTTCTGCCCTGTTCTGCCGAGGTCAGGTTATCTCCCGACCCCTATTTAGCCCGAAGGTCACTCGACGTGGTGAAGCGATGTCAGGTGCTGGGCAGGTGCCCTCCTCCGCTGCCCGGAGGCGCGCCGGTACCTGTAGAGCAGCCAGCCGGCGATGGCACCGACAACGACATACGGCATCGCGATGAGAAAAAAGAGGCTCGTGTTGAAGCCCGTCCCTGCATCGGTGCCCATCGCCGCACCCCCACAGACGGAACACGCGTGCCCCGCCGCCGGGATCAGCAGCAGCGCTGCCATCCCCATTCCGAGGGCCCGACACCGACGCATCATGCGCACGCCCTCCCCCACACCATCCTCCTCTGGGCTCAGCTCAAGTAGATCAAGGTGAACAGCAACGGCCACAGGGCCACCACGAAGTACCAGTACATCCCGCAGAGAGTCAGGGCCACATGCCGCGTCGCCGAGAACCGATGTGCTCTGGCCCCCGCCAGGACGACCAATAGCCAGAGCACGGCGCCGAACACGTGGAGCCCGTGGACCCCGATGAGGGTATAAAACGTCGCGCCATACGTGCCGCTCGACAAGGTGAACCCAAAGTGGACCAGACGAATCCATTCATATCCCTGCACCCCCAGGAAGATCGTCCCGAGGAGCGCCGTGACCAGCAGGCCTCGAACGAGCCCCTGGCGGTCCCCGCGGCGAATGGCACGGAGTGCCCGGCCCATCGTGTATGCGCTGAACACAAGGATGACGGTGTTGACCCCCGTCACGCCCACCGGCAGATAGGGCTGGCCGGGAGGGGGCCACGTCGCACTCCCGAAGCGGAAGACCAGAAACGCACCGATCAGGCCGGCGAAGAACATCGCCTCGGCTCCCAGGAAGATCAGCATGCCCAGGCGGGCATTGCTGACCCCCGCCTGGCCGCGGCCACCTTCCCCGCGGCCGAATGGATCTCGGGGGAATTCCGGGGGCGGGCCCCCGTCGAACCGGAGATGTTCCGGAGCCAGATCCTCTGCCCTTTTATCGATGACCGAGGTCTCGACTCCTCGTGACATCGCACGACCCTTATGCATCTCCTTGGCGAATGCCCCTCCCAACTCTCTTCAATAGACAACCAATACCATCGCCCACCTAGAACGGCACCTTATCCAGTGCCATGAGCCCAAGCTGCGCCGGCAGGTACACCAGGGAGGCGAGGAGGAGGCGCCGCGCAGCCGTCTCCGAGCGGGAAATGGCGAGCCCGATGCCGCATCCGAGGAACCCGACCCCGAGGACGAAGGCACCGACGAAGTAGACTGATCCCGCCAACCCGATGAGTGTTGGCAGCGAGCCCACGGCAAGTAGGGCCAGGCAGTTGCTGACTATCTGGCGCCCCGTACTCCCGCCATCGGGCTCGATGACCGGGAGGAGCCGGATGCCGGCCCGCGCGTAGTCGTCCCGATAGAGCCGGGCAATGGCGAGGGAATGAGGAATCTGCCAGAGGAACAAAATGGCAAAGAGGACCCAGGCCTCAGCCCCCAGCTCGCCCCGGGTTGCTGCCCACCCAATGACCGGCGGCAGCGCGCCAGGGACGGCCCCCACGATGCTGCAGAGCGAGGTCTTACGCTTGAGGGGCGTATAGAGAAAGAGATAGCTCCCCACACTGACTGCCGTCACGCCGGCACTCAGGAGGTTCACAACGAGGGCGAGGAAGAGGAGCCCGCCGCCGGTGATCACCGCACCGAAGAGGAGCGCCTCTCGGGGCTCCAGCCTCCCGTCCGGTAATGGCCGAAGTCGCGTGCGCTCCATCCGCGCGTCGACGTCCTGCTCCAGGTATTGGTTCAACGCCAGCGTTCCACCCGCCGCGAGTCCCAGGCCAATCAGTGTAGAGACCAGCCGGAGATAGTCCGGCGCCCCCACCGAGCCCACGTAGAACCCGACGAGGGTCGTGACCAGGACCATGACCACCACCCGGGGTCTGGTCAGCGCCACAAAGTCGGAAAGGCGGCCTCGGACGTGTGTCTGCCCCGACCTCCCTGTCGGATGGGCGCGGCGTGCACGACCGACCGCAGGCACCCGGGAGGGCAACAGCCGATAGACGCGAAGGGTCAGGACGAGGCACGTGGCCAGCATCAACGCCCCGGCGGCCACGTGCAACGTTGTGAGCGTCACCATGAAACGAGCGGGCACGGCCGCCCCCGGGGTGACGAACCTGCCCCAGGTAGACCCGAGACCCAGGAGAAGCTGCACGATCAACAGCCCGCCAAGGAGCGCACCGGGAAGGACCAGTCTCGGCAGATCCCGGTGATTTCTCAGGATGCGGCCGGTGAGATACACGATCACGGTGGCCACCACAAGAGCAAAGATCAGGTGCGCGCCAAGTCCTCCGCCCGTGTGCCGCAGCACGGCGCCGATCATTGACTGGAGATAGATACAGCCCATCGTGAGGAGGGCAAGGCGGCTCAAGGGCACGGCATCGGGGAGAAGCGCCTGGGGTGGTCCTTCTCTCCCCTCGTCGGAGGTAAAGAACGCCACGCTGACCGTCAGGGCAAAAAAGGCCTGGGCCAGGGCCGCGTGGACAATGGCTAGTGTTCGTTCAACCAGGACGACCCGAAGACCCCCGAGGATCCCTTGCACGATTACCGCACCGAGCGCGATGACCCCCAGCCAGCGAAGCCATCCTCGCGGATCCGCGATCCACAGCCACACGGCCACAGTCAGCGTCAGGAGGCCGACGCCTGCGCCAATCAGCCGATGTCCGTGCTCGATCAAGATCCCGCCGACCATTTTCGACCAGGGAGTCAGAAACATGTTGTGCCCCAACGTCGTCGGCCAATCGGGCACCGCAAGGCCTGAGCCCGTGCTGGTGACCAGGCCACCGGCAACCACCAGGACAAAAGTCGCCCCCGCAGTGAGCAGCGAGAACCGATGGACCCACCTGTTGTGATCGGATGCGACCCGAGGATCTTGCGCCATTCGGGCAGTCCTCAATGCCCCGCCGTTACGGGGAGGGCATGCGGCGTCGTCTGCGGCAGATAGTCTTCCTCCACGCCCGGTACACTGTACTCGTACGGGCCGTGGTGCACGACCGGGAGATGTTCTCCCCAGTTGCCGTGTGGCGGCGGCGAGGGAGCCGCCCACTCGAGCGTATTGGCGTGCCAGGGATTCACCTCCGCCTTCTTGCCAGCAAACAGGCTCCAGCACAAGTTGACGAGGAACAGGATCTGCGAGAGGCCGAGGAGGAATGCACTCACACTGATGAATTGATTCATCCCCTGAAGCGGCTGGAGAAACTCGTACTGGAGGGGATTCCAGATCCGCCGCATGTGTCCGGCCACGCCCAGGAAGTGCATCGGAAAGAAGGTCAAATTGAAGAAGATGAAGGTGAGAACAAAGTGGATCTTCCCGAGCGTCTCGTTCATCATCCGGCCGAACATCTTGGGGAACCAATAGGTGACGGCCGCGAACAGGCCGAAGACGATGCCCGCGACGACGTAGTGGAAATGCGCCACGATGAAGTAGGTGTCGTGGATGAAAATGTCCACGGGTGTCGACGCCATGAAGACCCCACTGAGTCCCCCGATCACGAAGATGGACACAAACGCCAGGCCGTTCAGCATTGGCGTGGTGAGCCGAATCGAGCCTCCCCACAGCGTGCCGAGCCAGTTGAAGGTCTTGATGGCTGAGGGGACCGCGATGACCATCGTCGACATCATGAAGGCGGTTCCCAACGCCGGGTTCATCCCGCTGAGAAACATGTGATGACCCCACACGATCCAACTGAGGAAGCCGATGGAAATCATGGACATGGCCATGGCGCGGTAGCCGAAAATCGGCTTGCGCGAGAAGGTGGAGAGGACGTCCGAGGTGACCCCCATGGCGGGAAGGACCAGGACGTAGACCTCCGGATGCCCGAAGTACCAGAACAGGTGCTGCCACAGCAGGGGCTCACCCCCACCGGCAGGGAGGAAAAAGTGGGTCCCGAGCATCCGATCGGCCAGGAGCATGGCCAGCGCCGCGGTCAGCACCGGCAGGGCCAGCAAGAGGAGGATCGCGGTGATGAAGAGGGACCAGATCACGAGCGGCAGCCGGAACCAGGTCATGCCCCGGGCCCGCAAATTGATGATGGTGGTGATGTAGTTGATCGACCCCATGAGCGAAGAGGCGCCAATGATGATCAGGCTGATATTCCAGAGGTTCTGGCCCCAGTCCACCCCGGTGTAGATCGCACTGGCGCTGAGCGGTGCGTACGCGGTCCATCCGCTGGCCGCGTGTCCCCCGGGGACGAAGAACCCCGCCAGCATCACCACCCCGGCGACCGCCCCCGTCCAGAAGGAGAGCATGTTCAGGAAGGGAAAGGCCATGTCCCGGGCGCCGATCATCAGGGGAATGAGGAAGTTGCCAAAGCAGCCGATCATGATTGGCATGACCGCGAAGAAGATCATAATCGTGGCGTGCATGGTGAAGAGCATGTTGTAGGTCTGCGGCGGGATGATCCCCTCGAACATGTACGGTTCCGGCGCCCAACTCATTCCGGGCACCGGCGTCTCTGGCCAGCCGAGCTGCCACCGCATCATCATCGCCAGCAGGCCCCCCACCACCAACATGAGGAGGCCGAGGAAGAGGAACTGCCTGCCGATCATCTTATGATCTGTCGAGAAGACGTACGTGCGCAAAAAGCCCAGCTCTTCATGGTGGGCGTGTGCCGCATGCGCGGCCTGGACCCCTGCAGATTCACTCATCATCCACCACTCCTGTGAGAATCGCCTCGATCAACCCGCGTCTGCGCAATCCTTCCCCTCGAGTCTCCCTCCCCGCTCTCGGTCACCGGGAAGGCCACTGCTCCTTGATCCACTTGCTGTACTCCTCGGGGGAGTGCACGGTCAGGTGGCCGAGCATCCCGGAGTGCCCGAACCCGCACAGCTCGGCACAGGGGATCTCGTACTTGCCGGTCTTGGTCGCTTGGAACCAGGCCTGGATCACGCGTCCGGGAACGGCGTCCTGTTTCAGCCGAAGCTGCGGAAGGAAAAAGCTGTGAATGACATCCTTCGAGGCGAGGAAGACATGCACCGCCCGATTGACCGGGACGTGCAGCTCGTTGTCGATTTGCAGATCGTCCGCCGTGTCGAACTTCCCATCCGGCCCGGGATAGACGATCTCCCAGTTGAACTGCTTGGCGGTCACGCGGACCTGCAGATCCGTCGGCGGGACCTCTTGCTTGATCCTCCCCCAGAGGGGCTGGCTCATAAAGGCGAGCACGATAAAGATCAGGGCGGTGACAATGGTCCAGGTGATCTCAATGATGGTATTGCCGTGCAGGTACTTCGCGCGGCGGCCCTCGCGGTGCCGGTACATGATGACAAAGGCGATCATGGCGCCCGCCACGAGGAGGAAGGCCACGCCGGTAATATAATAGATGATGTAAAAAAGGGAGTCGATCTCGCCGCCGTAGGTGGAGACATTCTCCGGCAACCAGCTTAACATATCCCACATGAGGCTTTCTCCGTCGTGCGCGCGATCCTCTGTCTGGGTCCTGAGAAGGGCGTGATCAGACGAGCCATCTGTGCAGACCTCAACGCTCCGAAAGACCGGGCGGAATCATACTGGTGAATGACGGGAATTGTCAAGTTTTTCTCAGCAGTCAGCAATCGGCTATCAGCTATCAGCGATTAGCCGCAGGCGCCATGGATGGCCCGATTTCCTGCTGACGGCTGACGGCGGGCTGCTGGCCCCGAGCTCCCTAGAGTCCTCGCAACAGGAGACCCAAGAGAACCATCGCCACCCCGATGCCCAGGTTCCATCGTGTCACCCGCGTCATCCGGGATTGGATGCCACGCCACTGCTGCTCGCCGAGAATTCCGCCGCCTCCAGCAATCAGCAGGGGGGCAAGCTGGCGATTCATCGAGATGCGCTGCCAGGTCTGGAGGCCCGCCATCAGTAGAAATCCGAGCATCTTGACCGCCAGGATCTGCCAAAAGCCCTGCGAGAGGCCGGCCCCTTTCCCCCCACGGATAAAGATGGCCAGGGCGCCCGTGACGAGCAAAAGCTCCATCGCCCGCGCCACCACGAACTGATAGCGCCTGCCCGCGGCGTACGCGATCTGGATCTCTTCCCGAGCGGGGAGCGTACCGTGGAAGACGGGGGCAAGGACCGTCAGGAGAAATACCATGCCCCCCACCCACGCGATGGCAGCAAGGACGTGGATCCAGAGGATCAGCAGATTCAGGCCTGCCCCCTCGCGGCGACGGCGGCCCGGGTCGCAGCCCTGGGTGCTACTTCTTCAATTCGAAGGCGACCGTGACCGTCTCGCCGGCCTTGACCGTCACTTGTTGCTTCGTCGGCCCAAGGGTCTCGTGCCAGATCTCGAGGCTGTACGTCCCCGGTGGCACATCCTCAATCTTGAAGCCGCCCTTCTGGTCGGTCACAGCCACGTATGGATTCTCCGACACCACAAACCACCCGGTCATCCACGGATGGGCGTCGCAGGTGACCTTGAAGATCTCGGCCTGCTTGAATTCCACCTCCATCTTCTTCCGAAAGCCGGGCTGGGCCTGGTTGAGAGCCGGGTTCTTCTTCCCGTGGCTGTGGAAGTTGTGCAGGATGCCGTCACTGTTCAGGACCGCGACCTTGCCGGGGGGCGTGACGAGGACGTGAGGGCGAAACGCGCAGCCCTGCTGATCAAGGGTCGCCCCTTTGCCGTCCCCCTTCCCCTTGGCCCCTTCGACCGAGACCACGGCCCATTGGACCCCCTTGCTCGCCTTGTCCACCACGAGGCTCTCATCGTAGATAGGCGCCTTGCCGCAGACCTGCGCGTCCTTGGTGGGCGGAATCACCTTCGGGGCGGGCGGATCGCCGGCAAACTTCACCACGCCGGTAATCGTCCCGCCAGCGGCACCGGTGGCGGGACCGCTGGCCAGAAACCACATCCCGAGACCAAACCCCACGAGCACCGCGATCGTCACATTCTTTCGCATCGCATCTCCACTCCTTTTCGGGTTACTGCCGTCCGAGGCTTAACAGATACTCCCGCAAGGCCAAAATTTGCCTCTGTTCATCTCCCCCCAGGATCTCGTCCGGCCCGGAAGTCTCATCGAGGAAGAAGCTCGGCATCTGGGTCCCGGGTTGCACCTTTTGCGGGTCCTTGAGCCAGGTGACGACCCATTCCGCCCGGAGACGTCGGCGCGCCAGCGAAAAATCTGGCGCCCACCCCTCCGGAGGCCCCTCCGGCTTCTTGTCCCCCTCCACGTGACAGCTCCCGCAGGAGAAGTACTCCTTCGACGCGAGCCGCCTCCCTGCTTCCACCATCTCTCGCCTGAGCTCATCCACCGGGGGGACGAACTCGAAGGGGACCTTGAGTCCCGCCCGGGCGACGAAGTAGCTCGCGAGCCCCGCCACCTCCCTGTCGCTGAGACCGAACGTCGGCATCCGAATCTGCAACCAGGGCCGGATGGGCGTCGGCCGGTGGAGAAACTCGAAGAGCCACCTGGCCTGGACCTTTTCCCCCTCGCTCAAGGTTCCCTCGATTAAGACGAGGGGAGGCGGCGCTTCATTCAATCGCCCGTCGTACCGGACACGGATATCTCCCCCTTTTCCCTCGATGACGTGGCACCCCACGCAGTTGTAGCTCCGCACCGAGCGTAGCCCCCTGGCCAGGGCGGTCCGCTCCGCGGTCGTCTCTTCACGATACCGCCTGGGAACCTCGGTCGCGGCAAAACTCTTCACGAGGACGCGGAGCGTCTTGACTTCGTCATCGGAGAAACCGAAGTTGGGCATGCGGAGCTGCTCCCGATCGGTGGTGTAGATCTGGGGATTCTTGAGCTTCCAAAAGGTCCAGTCCTCCCAGGTATGGTGGACCTGGACGGCGTCGCCAAAGGAGAGCTGGAGCAGCCGCTTGTGCCCGAAATCGCTGAGATCGGGTGCGATCCGCTGGGCGGTCTCAAAGCCCCGAATCTCGTGACACCCGAAGCAGCCCCTGAGCCCGATCAGCCCACGGCCCTCCTCGATCCGTTCCTTCCTCTTGAGCTCTTCCACGAGGGTCTCCGGCCTCGCCTGGCGCTCTCCCCGCATCATGAGAAAGGCCGTCAGCGCGCTCGCCTCTTCATCGGTCAGGCGCAGGTTCGGCATGGGGGTCTGCGGGCGGATGGCCTTGGGGTTTTTCAGCCAACGGAAGAGCCACTGGGGATCCTTGATCTTCGTGGACACGTTGCTGAGATCCGGGGCGTGGTCCCGGCCGACCATCTTGAACAGGCTCCGGGGCTCTTTCTCCTCATAGACCACCCGCATCGCATGACAACCGAGGCAGCCGACCCGCTCAAAGATCTGTTTCCCTCTCTCTGGCGAGGCGCCAGGGGTATAGTGGCCCGCCACAGGCGGATCCGGCTCTGACCTTGCCAGGAGATACGCGGCGATGGCAGTGGCCTGCTCTTTGGACAGGCCGAAGTTGGGCATCCGGGTATGGGGGAGATAGGACTGGGGATTCTGGATCCACTGGATGAGCCATCCGGGTTCAACCTTGTTGGCAATCCGGGTGAGCTCCGGGCCCACCTTGGCTGCCTCCTTGTACCCCTCGACCGGATGACACCCATAACAGCCCAGGATCTCGAACATGCCGAGTCCCTTGGTCAAGGTGGGGGCCAGGTCCATCCATTCCACCTTGGCCCCCTGGCCCTCGCCTGTCTTGATCGCGGCGGCGAACTCGGTCCGGTCCAGGTGGCATTTCCGGCACGAGGACTGGACCATCTCACCCCGCAGGAGTGGGAAATCCCAGAGGATGTTGGGACTGCCACCGTACTCCCTGCCGAGGCCATGGGGGGTATCAGGGATCCGACCCTCAACCCTCCATTCGAAATCGAGGGCCGTCCCCTGCCCCTCATGGCAGATCGTACAGCCGAACCGACTTACCGGGTGTTTCCCCAGGATGGCCTCGCGATTCGGGTGGGTCCGAAAGGGTGGCGGGGCGTTCTCGAATGCCGGCCGGTCGATCCCGAGATGACAGGTCTCGCACCGGTCCACCCGGAGGACGAAGACGTCAAATTCATTCTTATCCAGCCCGTCCAGCACCACCTGTTTCACTTCCAGCGGGCGGGACCGGATGGCCTCCAGGCGCTGTTCCAGGCGGAGGACCTCCGCGGTGACTCCCTTGATCTTCTCCCGCACCTCTTGCACGGCCCGGTCGAACTTCATCACCCGTTCCTTGGCCGCCTCGAGCTGCTGCTTCGCGTCCTCCGCCTCAGGCTCGAGCTTGCGCTCCAACTCTTTCAGCCGATTCACCTCGGCGAGTTGGGCGGTCGCATCCTTCCCCTCGTGTTTCGCCTTGTCACGCCAGTAGTAGGCCTCGTCCAGCTCGCTCCGGGTAAAGCGCAGCTCCTGATTGATGGCGTCATACGCCGCCTTCCGTTTCTCGACCTCCCTGACGGCGGCCTGATAGTCCGGTCCCCGTCGGGTCTCCTCGGCCCATCTGAGCTCCTCGCGGAGCTTCTCAAGCCTCGTCTGTACCTCGGGCTGATTCAGTCGCGCGCGGGCCTCCTCCAGCTCCTGCTCCACCATCTGGTATTCCAGTTGCTTGAACGCGGTCTGGTATCGGATCCAGGGCCGCCGTGAGACCGACTCGTCCCACAGGGCCCAGACGGTCGTCCCGACCAAGATCATGCTGGAGATGAAGAAGATGCCCCGGAGCGAGCGTTTTTCGTCGGGCACAAACTGCCGCCGCGGCATCGGGTGCATTGCTCCTCGCGTGAAGTCGCTACGGACCTGCGCGGTCAGACATTAAACCAGGGGGTGACCCAGATATATTTGATATTGAAGGCGATGCGCAAAAACATCTTAATGGGGAGCCCCATCATCGTGAGAAACAGGAACGCGACGATCCCGTATCGCAGGGGGCCCAGTTCCTGCAGGATCGGACTCGTCTTGCTCTTCCAGAACCAGAAGGCCACCGGCAGTACGGTCAGGTAGAGGGTGACCAGGGTCAGTCCCAAGAGCTCGACATCGAAGATCTTGGGATTTCCCAGAACCTTGAACGGTCCCCAGTACGGCAGATCGACATTCGTCAAGGCGACGACCTTGTGCGGGTCCCACACCTCCCAGGGCCAGAAGAGGTTCCATCCGGGACCCCGGAGAAAGACCCCGGTGACGATGAGGCTGACCCAGAGGATCAGGAATCCGAAGAGAAACATGGTCACCGCAAACTTCCGCTCCTGGAAGGTGTAATAGCCGTTCCCTTTCGGATTGATATCGACGAACGGGATCACCATCAGCCCGACGATGATCAGACTGGGAAGGACCACGCCGGCCATCCACGGGTCGAAGTAGACGAGCATCTCCTGGAGACCTAGGAAGTACCAGGGGGCCTTCGACGGGTTCGGCGTGTTGGTCGGATTGGCCGGCTCCTCCATGGGGGCGTTGATGCCGATCGACCAGACCATCAGCAGGGCTGTGATGATGATGGAGCAGACATACTCCGACCGGACGAGATAGGGCCAGCAATGGATCTTGTCTTCGATCGGCTTGATCTTGGGCTTCGGCGTTACCTTCGCCTTTTCGGCTACCGCCGCCCGGCCTGGTGCCTCGGCCATCCTTCACCCTCCAGTGGGAAACGGGTGCGATGCCTCGCGTGCCCTAGAGCGGACCCGAGATTCCTCCATCCTTCCGAATGCGCCAGAAGTGCACGATCATCAACAAACTGGCCAGGATGGGCAAAAAGATACAGTGCAACACGTAAAACCGGAGCAAAGTCGGGGGGCCTACGATCGTCCCGCCCAGGAGAAAGGCGCGGGCATCGTACCGTGGCGTGACGCCGGCGACCTGGGCGAAGGGACCCTCGTGACCCAGCAGCGGCGTCGCCCTGGCCATGTTGGTCCCCACCGTGACCGCCCAGATAGAGAGCTGGTCCCACGGGAGCAGATAGCCGGTAAAGGAGAGGAGCAGGGTGAGGGTCAGGAGGATGACCCCGATGACCCAGTTGAACTCGCGCGGGGACTTGTAGGAGCCGGTCATGAAGACCCGAAACATGTGGAGCCACACGGTGATGACCATGCCGTGGGCTGCCCACCGGTGCATGTTGCGGACGAGCATCCCGAAGGGCACGTCAAACTGGAGATACTTCATATCGGCATACGCGTACTCCGCCACGGGGCGGTAATAGAACATCAGGACCACCCCGGTTACCGTCAGGACGAGGAAGAGGAGAAAGGTGATCCCCCCCATGCACCAGGTAAACCGGATGCGGATGGCATGGCGCCGGACCTTGGGCGGATGGAGATGCATCCAGACATTCGACATGATCTGGAGCGTCCGGTTCCGCGGGGTGTCGGCGTAATCGTGGCGGAACATCGAGCGCCAGACCTGAGATTCGAGGATCGTTTTTTTCAGATCCTTCAGCCGCTTGATCATGCCCTCTCCCTCGTGGATCGCCTACACCCTGAGGAGGCTCTCCGGGTATTGTTCGTCCGGATCCCCTCCCGGCCTCATGCTGTACAGGATCGATCTGTCGACCAACAGGTCCCCTTCCGGGCTGAGCGTGAGCTTGACGCGGTCCATGGGGCGCGGGGCTGGCCCTTCGTAATTGAAGCCGCTCATATAGTAGCCGCTGCCGTGGCAGGGGCACTTGTACTTGCGGTCGGCCGGGATCCAGTTCGGCGTGCACCCGAGGTGAGTGCAGATGGCCAGCATCGCGAAGAAGCTCCCGTCCTCGTACCGGACGATCCAGGTGCGGTGAGACTGTTTGAACCGGTCATCCACCGTCCCCGACTGGTAGGTATCCGGCGGGCCGGCGTTGAACCGGGGGTCCGGCTCGAACAGGACCCGCGGGAACATGAAGCGTAGGAAGGCAACCGAGACGGTGGAGAGAAAGGCCAGCACCCCGCCCCACGCCGTCAGGGAGAGGAAATCCCGCCGCGACCAAATCGTCGCCTCGCCTTCCTCCTCGGCCTCAGCGCCGAGCTTCCCGATGTCGACTCCGGTGTCCCTGGCCACGGCTTTCCTGAATCCCCTGCTCAGACGAACGCCCCAGCCGCTCCTCCCGGGCGGGGACGCATCTCATCCATGATGTCGTCGAGGGCTGGATCGACGGGCCACCTTCTCGGTCTCTTTTTCTAACGAGAAGCACCGGCAATGTCAAGAGCAAAAGCGCCCCCGTCACCCCGTGCGGAGAGGCGAACGCGGAGAGGGTGCGTGATGTGCGCGCCCTCCCGCGTGACCCGACAGGCAAAGGCGAGGACCAGGACGCCCGCCTTGGCGACCTGGACGAGCGTCTTCGCAAACTTCGGATCGGTCCTCCAGTTGGCAGAGAATCGGCGGGCGTCGTTCCGCTGCACCACGAAGACGACGGCCGCCTTGCGCCCGCGCCGGTGGGCTCCCAGGAGGGCGAGCAGATGCCGCCTTCCCCGATCCGTGGGGGCATCGGGGAAGATGGCCGTCCGCCCGATCACCAGGGTCACCGCTTTGGTCTCCACATAGCACGTGCCGCGGGGCCCGGCCAGGAGGAGGTCGATGCGACCTCCGCCAAGCCTCACCTCGCGCCGTTCGACCCTGTAACCCTTGAACCCCGCAATCCTTCCTCCCTTCAGGGCTTCCTCCACGAGCCGTGGCGGCAGCCGGGCATCGATGCAGACCCACTGCCTGCCATGCGCCACCCCGACGAGATCATGTGCTGTCTTCCGCGTGTTTCCCCTCTCTCGCCGGAGGAGGACGCGCCTTCCCGGAACGAGGAGTTCTCCCAGTCGCCCGGAATGGGGAATGTGGGCGAGCACACGCCTCTGACCGAGAAAGACCTCACCAGAGAAGCGGGTCACCCGGCGGATGAATCGCCCATCACGAACTTCTCCGACGAGGCGCATGCCCGTGCATCCCTTCGAGAGTCAATCTCCACCGACGCTGCGGGCGCGCTACGACCGAGCTTTTCGGGCTGTCTTGCGGGAGGGTTGGCGCGGGGCCTGCCCCTGCTTCCGATGGATGAGGGCCCGCAATAGATCAGTCTTCGTAATGATGCCGACGAGGATTTCCCCCTTGACGACCGGGAGGCCCCCGATCCGGTATTTCAAGAGGAGGTGGGCGGCCTCTTCGATCGGCGCCTCGCGATGGATGGTCACGACCGCACGGGCCATCACCTCCCAGATACGGACCTTTTCGGCCAGGTACGGGATCTCGTGCATCTCGAGGCTCGCCGCCCGTGAGGGAAGCGCGTGGCGCAGGTCCCGGTCGGTGACGATCCCGACCAATCGACCCTGTTCCACGACCGGCAGGTGCCGGATCCGGTGCTCCCCAATGATGCGCCAGGCGGTCCGGAGGGTCTCCTGGGGCGAGATGGTCACCGGTCTCCGCCGCATCCAGTCTTCAACCCGCATCCGCGTCTCCGTATGAAGCCCTCTCCGGTGGGTCCAAGCTCCGAATATCACCGAACAGATCTTCGATCACGCCAGGCGTAGGATACCCCGCTCCTCTCCGAGACACAAGGCCCATTTGCATGCGAGTTTCATGGGGTGTTCGAATACCTGCGGCCCCGGACCATCTGCGAGGGAGGCCAGCCTGAGGTGGAGCGTGCCACAGGTCCGCGGAGCTCAGATGGTGGGACGGCGCAAGAGTCGGAGGCCGTTCAAGACGACGAGCAGGGTGCTCCCCTCGTGACCCACGACGCCGACGGGGAGCGTCATCCACCCGATCAGGGTCGAAGTCACCAGTCCCAGGATCACCAGCCCCGCGAACCCGAGATTCTGCAGGATCACCCGCCGGCAGCGGCGGCTCAGCTCCAGGGCCCGCGGCAGCTTCGTCAGATCGTCAGCCATCAGGACGACATCCGCGGTCTCGAGCGCCACATCGGTCGCCGCCCCGCCCATGGTCACTCCGACGGTCGCCGCGGCCAGGGCCGGCGCATCATTGACGCCGTCCCCGACCATCGCGACCGGACCGCGGGTGGCGACGAGCTCACGCACCGCCGCCACCTTCTGCTCCGGCAAGAGCCCCGCGCGCCACTCGGAAATCCCGATCTCCGCCGCGACCGCCTTGGCGACACGCGCGTTGTCCCCGGTCAGCATCACCAGATGGGTGATCCCCTGGCGCCGGAGCTGCTCCATGACCCGGCGGGCTGCCGGCCGGACCGTATCGGCGACCGCGATCAACCCGAGCGGGCGCTCGGCGCCGACCACGACGACGGTCTTCCCCTGAGACTCGAGCGCCTGAATCCGCGATAGCACCACGCCATCGAACCCCACGCCGGTCTCGCGCATCAACCCCTGATTCCCCACCCAGACGCGCCGCCCCTGCACCACCCCGCAGATCCCGCGCCCCGGGAAGGTCTCGATCTCTTCGGCCGGAACCACGGGCAACCCGCGCTCGCCCGCTGCCTCGACCACCGCCTTGCCCAGATGATGTTCCGAGCGGACCTCGACGGCAGCCGCCAGACCAAGCACCGCATTGCCGTCCTCCTGGCCCAGCGCAAGGACATCGGTCACGCGTGGCTTGCCCTCGGTCAGGGTCCCCGTCTTGTCGAGCGCCACGACCCGGACCGCTGCCGTCTGCTCGAGGGTGATCCCTCCCTTGAAAAGGATCCCGTCGCGGGCGCCGCCGGCAATGGCGGAAAGGACGGCCGCCGGGATGGAGATCACGAGGGCGCAGGGCGAGGCAACCACCAAGAGCGTCATCGCCCGATAGAAGGTCAGCACGAAGGGCCATCCGAGGAAGAGTGGCGGGATCAGGATGAACAGGGACGCACCCCCCAGAACCACCGCCGTGTAGTAGCGGCCGATCCACTCGGTCAGGTGCTGCGCCTCGGCCTTCTGACTCTGAGCCTCTTCCACGAGGCGGATCACGCGGGCGAGGGTGCTTTCGGAGGCCGGACGGCTCATCCGGATCTCGAGCACTCCCTGCTGATTCAGGGAGCCGGCGTACACCCCATCGCCCGGCCCCTTCTCCACCGGTATCGACTCGCCCGTGATGGGAGACTCATCGACCCCCGACCGCCCCGCCAGCACCTCCCCGTCGATCGGGATGCGCTCCGTGGGCCCGACGATCACGACCTCACCCACCCGGAGCTCCACGACCGGCACGCGGACCTCTTCACCGTTGCGGCGAACACGGGCGTCCTCAGGACTGAGCGTCATCAGTTGAGTGATGGCCCGCCGTGTCCGGGCCATCGCGAACGACTCTAACGTGTTCGAGAGCGAGAAGAGGAACATCAGCACCGCCCCCTCCTGCCAGTAATCGATCGTGGCGGCGCCGACGGCCGCCGTCACCATGAGCAGGTTGACGTCAACGGTCCTTTCGCGCAGGGCGGCGATGGCGTTCCTGGTGCTGTAGTACCCACCGGACAGATATGCGAGGACGAAAAAGGCGAGTGGGGCGACCCGGGGAACCCCGGAGACGAGCTCGAGGAGTGCGCCTGCCGCCAGCGCGAGCAAGCAGACGGCGGTGAGGACCGCCATCCGGCGCCGTTGCGACGCCCCAGCGTCCTCGGGGGCAGGCCGCGGCGCAAAGCCGGGCTCCGCCACCCGCCGCTCGAGTACACCCTCAGGCTGCGGGCAACATGAAATCTCCACTCGCTGCGTCATCGCTCAGTTCCGTTTATCCCTGGGAGGCACTGGCCGGCGTCGGCCAGCGCCTCCTGTGTGTGATTGTCGCCAATTGAAACGACGCGCGCAAGGCCCTTGTCTGCACCCCGACTGCTTGCATCGCCGGTCCCCATACCATAGCATGATTCGGGCCGGATCGCCCCTCCCCATGCAAGATCAAGACCGCCTCCCCTCCACGGATTCGGTTGACCCCGGATAGCCTCGGGGCATATAGTACGATGCAGGTTCCTGTCACCCCCTGAGGAGGGAGACGGCGAAATGACTGAGATACAGGTGCATGGGTTTCTCTATTTCCGAGTTCCCCAGGGGCTGCGCACGCCCCAGATGAGGGAGCGGGTCCGGCGTGCGACGGAAGAAGCCCAGAAATTCCCGGGGGTCGTGGCGCTGTACCCGTACAGCCTTGTGGGGCTCCGCGCATCGGCGGACCTGGGATTCTGGCTGGCGGCGGATGAGATCGAGGCCTATCAATGGGTGGGCGGCCGCTTTCTCCGGACGAACCTGGAACTGACGGCGAGCCTCTGGGGCTACGTGCGCCCCTCGCAGTACACCGGCCAGAGCGGCATCAGCGTC
>JAHFDE010000125.1:0-3752 GCA_023249165.1 Candidatus Methylomirabilota bacterium
TTGTCGGGCGGCGATGGCATCGAGGCCGGCGCGCGCGCGGGCAGCCGTTTCGGACGAGGGGTCGAGATCAAGCGCGTCGAGGAAGTGGTGGTGCGCCGAGGTCGCGAGGCTGGGGGAATTCAATTGCACCGAGCCTGCCCCCACGTGCGCCTCGGCGGCGCCCGGTCCCTCCGGATAGTCGCGCAGGTGGCGTCGGTAGACGGTGAGCGCGGCGCGGGGGTGGCCGTTCTGCTGCAGCCAGTCGGCCAGCGCGAGCGAGTCCTCCGGCTGCAGCACGCGCCGCGTCTGATCAGGGGAGAGGGCGAAATACGCCTGTGCCGCCGTGGCGAAGTCGCCGCGGGCGATCGCTTGGGCAAGAGAGTGTGCGGGTGTCTCCTCGCTCTCGGCGGCAGCGGACACCGCCCGGTACTCGGGCGGGCGTCCGGTGACCTCTCGTCGGTTCCTCAGCCATGCGACGAGGAGTCCCGCCAGAAACCCGCCGATGTGGGCGCCGTACGCCACCCCGCCCCCCGTGCCGCGCGTGACGAGAAAAGGGAGCAGGTTGTCTGCCAGCAGGTAAAGCCCGAGCACCACGCGGGCCGGCACCATGAACACATTCATGAAGAAGGGGAAGAGCACGAACAACAGCCGAACCGTATTGCGCGGAAACCAGAGGAAATAGAACCCGAGGACGCCTGAAATGGCACCCGAGGCCCCGATCAGCGGCAGCGGCGACTCGCGGGCGAAGAGGGTGTGAAACAGCGTGGCTGCCACCCCGGTCGCCAGATACCAGAAGAGAAAGGACACACGCCCCAGGCGCTGCTCGACGTTATCGCCGTAAATCCACAGAAAGAGCATGTTGCCGAAGAGATGCAGGAAGCCGGCGTGCAAGAACATCGCGGTGAAGAGGGCGGCCACTACCGGTGCAGCCGGTCGAAACCCGTATCGGAAGACAAAGAGATCGTACGCGGATGTGTGCTCTAGGATTCGCTCTACTGGGACTGGGCGTGGCAGGGTTTGCCCCACGACGCGGAGGTACTCCCAGAGCGCCGGGTCGTTCGGGTCAGGCGCCTGCGCGCTGAGTGGCAGCGTGACGAGGAAATACACGGCACAGTTGGCGAGGATGAGGGCATACGTGATGAAGGGCATCCCCCGCGGGTTGGGCGCATCACCGAGTGGGAGGATCATCGTGAGGACTCCACGAGGAACCGGTGGGGCCTGTTCCCGGGGGTGATCGATGATAGTTCCGAGATCGACTCAGGGCAGTTCGGTAGGACGCGGCGCTATATCCGATAGCTGCTCTGTGCCCCGGCGTGGGTCCATTGGGACTCGGCGACGCGCGGCCTTTCCGCGGTGGTGTCGCCCATGGCAAGCGGCTTGCCGGCCGCGCGCCAGGCCCCCGTGCCGCCTTTGACGCTCGCCACCTGATCGATGCCCATCTGCGCCAAGAATTGGGCTGACCGATATGAGCGCATCCCGCGCTGGCAGACGAGCATCACGGGTCGCTCACGCGGCACCTCGTCCAGACGGGACGCCAGGTCTGCCTGGGGGAGGCTCACCGCCCCGGGGACATGCCCGTGCGCGTACTCCTCCGGCTCGCGGACATCTAGGACGACGGCGTCCGGTGGCCGGGCTTCCAACGCGTCGATGTCGATCTCCCGGACGGGAGCGGCGGAGGTGAGCATGGCCCACGCCATGTCGGCCAGGCCACGGTTGGTCGCCTCGATGGCAGTCATGTTCAGGGGCCGCGCCGGCACCCCATCGACGAGGGTCGAGATGAAGGCCCGCCGGTCCAGTCGAGCCAGCGGATTGTACAACCGCTCAAAGCCGATGGTCGTGTTTGGGCGGCCACACATCCCCTTGCCGCACGGCCCCTCGAAGTGACCGGGGAAGACGGCCACCCAGTCCGGCAGCCGGAGCAGACGCGACACACTCTCAAATTGGACGGCGGCATCCCCGCCGCCAAAGTCTGGCCGTCCCACGTCGCCGACGAGGAGCGAATCGCCCGTGAGTACCATGGAGGGCTCCGGGCTGCGCGGCGGGTTGACAATCAAGATCGAGATCAGCTCCGGGCGATGACCGGGCGTGTGCAAGACGCGCAGACGCAGCTGCCCGAGGGGTAGCTCGTCTCCGTCCTTGACGGGGCGGAATGGATAGGCCACCCGTGCCGCCTCGTGCAGGCACAGCTCGGCCCCATGCTTGGCCTGAAGCTGGCGCGCCCCCGACACGTGGTCCGCGTGGACGTGGGTGTCGATCACGTACCGCAGCCGAAAGGTGCGCTCGCGCAACAAGGCTTCGTACTGTTCTGTTTCGATCGACGGGTCGATGATCGCCGCCTCATGCGACTGACGGGACGCCACCAGGTAGGATGCGCACCCGCAGCGTTCATCCAGGATCTGCTTAAAGTACATCGCCTCTCCTCTGTGACCCGACTTAAGTATTTCCTACGCTGGAGAGGGTGTCAAGCCCCATCGAGGCCGAGGTTCAGATTGCCCTCCCCGAGCAGGAGGGATGACACTCCAGTGAACCGCACATTGGCGAGGAGGGTGTGAGTGACAAACTGTCCAGCCCGGGTTGGCCCGGTGACACAATGGCCGGCTTTGGCCCTTCGCAGGAGCGAGCCTTCGCTTGAAAGGAGCGTTGTAGGGCTACGTCGCGCCAAGAAATTCAAAGGCTTGGCCCTCCCTCTCATCACTCGAATTCTTGGCATAGTTGTCGCAATGCCGGGTGCAAAGTTGGAGGCTCGAGTGAGGCCGGTCTAGGGAGGCCGTCCGAGAGCTCCATCGGTCGTGGTGGGGATCGTGTATAGGGCCCACGACACGACCTGTCGCCCTCGTGGATGAGGGCCGGGCGTGTCAGGTATCACGGCTCAGGTTACTGGAACCGAGGGCGTGCGTGCGGGTGATGATGCAGAGACGGCCGGTTCTAGTCATAGACGACGATCCTCGGTCCTGCGAGCTCGTCACCGCAATTCTCACCAGCGCTGGCTTCGAGGTCCGTTCGGCTCCGGACGGGGCGTCGGGGATCGAACTGGCCGGCATCGTGCAGCCCAGCGCCATCCTCCTGGATATGATGATGCCCGGCATCGACGGCATCGCCACCTTGGCGCGCCTGAAACGGGACCCACTCCTCGGGGATGTCCCCGTGATCGGCATGACCGCCTCTACGGACCTGACATACACCGGGAAGGCCTTCCGTGCCGGAGCCAATTTCTTTGTGTCAAAGCCCTTGAGTCAGGCTAGCCTTGTCCGCGTTGTGGAGCTGGCGGTATATAAGGTCGAGCAAGGTACCCCGGCGCGCCATCATCGACGCCACCCACGTTTCCACGCTGACCTCGCCGTCCGGTGCCTTGTGGGCGCGGGCGCGGATAGGTCTCGGGAGCTCGTGGGGACCTCGGACAACCTGAGTCTCGGCGGCCTCTTACTTTTGCTGCCCGAGAAGCTGGCGCCAGGCACCCTCTTGGGGCTTTACCTCGGGCTCCCCGAGAGGGCCAGTTTGGCTGCGGGCAAAGTTGTGTGGCTGGATCCCCAGCTGACGGTCGACGGGAGGCTCCGCCATGGAATCCAGTTCGTCCGCTTTGGCAGCGACTCGAGTCTCGTGGGGTATCGAGGTTACCTCACCCAGATAGCTGCGAGCCAAGGGTCGTAAGAGGTGAGGGCGAAGAGAGGCGCGTCGACCAGTGCCCACAGGGTCAATCCGAGTCAAAGAATCACAGGGAAAAGCGGTAGGAGGCCGAGAGGAAGAAGCCGAAGTCGCCCCCGGCGTCGGCTAAG
>JAHFDE010000125.1:3852-6536 GCA_023249165.1 Candidatus Methylomirabilota bacterium
CAGTTTCACCGTTGCGGGTGACCAGATAGGTGAACTCGTTCTCCATGTCCTGCCGGCGTTCCTCGGCCCGGAGGGGCCGTTCGTAATCGATGAGTCGTTCAAACCAGTCGATAAAGCCGTCCATGAATCCCCCGTGAGTGACAATGATGGGCAGGTCGATGCCCAGCTCCCACTCCTCGCCGAGGCCGATCCGCGCCTGGAGATTTGCGTAAGTCATCTCCAGGTCGAGACGGCCCTGCAGGCCCTCGCGACCCACCCCGGCCGCCAGTGTATTGGTCTCGGCGATGTCGAGGCGGAGACGGACCTGCCTGTGACCGAGGGGGACCGCCCGCTCTGGCACGAACTGGAAGAAGAGGATCTGGATGGGGGATTGATTCCGAATCGCCAGAGGGCCGTGGATTTCCTCGACGCCCGCCGCAAAGGGGACCAGGAACGTCCATGAGGCGACGGCGGCCGTAAGAGCCCAACGGATGAGTCTGGGTCGCGCGATGATGCGGCCCTTCGCCGAATACATGACATCCCGACACGTTCGACTCTTACTCGAATCACCCGGCTGTTGCAACGCCTGCATGCGCCCACCGTTCCGCCGCCCCGTTATTTGGAGGTTGCGCGGGGCCCTTCGGCCCAAGTATCGTAGCCCCGAGAGGGAGGGCGATTGCGTATGGCCAGATGCGACTGGGCAATCGTGTGCGATTACGCCTTTCTCGATGAAAATCGAAAGATGTGCATGGTCGGCGTCTTTGATCGAATCTTCGCCACCGCCGTTCCTGCCATTCACCACCAGGTCTCTTTTGTCCTCAAACTGATCGGGGAGCCCAAGGAGAGGGTGCACATCAGGGTTGATATCGTCCGCCCGAACGGTGACGTGCTCGGCAAGATCGAGGGGACGGGCGAGTTGGGCGATGATGGAACGTCGCAGCTGAACCTGGGGATGAGGGGGCTCCCTCTTCCTGACTTCGGGATCTACGCCTTTAATATCTACATGGATGACCAATTTGAGAAGACGATAGGTATCACGGTCGCCCGGGCCCCGGAGAAGACGCCCTCGGGGGGCGGGGGAACCTTACGCTGAGGGTGCGGAAAAAAAGGCCACCTCAACTCATACTGCAGGGGAGCGCCGAATGCAAGAATATCATCCGCGATCAGATCATCGTAATCCAGTATGACGAGGAAGTCAGGGCCAAGGGGGGTGAGCGTTCTTGGATGTCTCGGCTGTGGGTGAGCTTACCAAAGTGATTCGCCGCGACGCGGTCGCCCTCTTTCTCGGGGAAACCGACGCGGGGAAGACCACCCTCATCCGTGAGCTCCATGAACGGTTGGGCGGGCAGATCATCGATGGGGATATCGGGCAGTCGTGGATCGGGCCTCCGGCTGTGGTCTCCCTGGGGACGCCTGACGGGATACAGGCCGGCTACTTCGTGGGGGACGTATCGCCACGCGGGAGCCTGCTGCAGGTGATCACGGGCATCGCGCTGATGGCCCGGCGAGCGGAACGACCCTGTCTCATCGACACCGATGGCTACATCGCCGACGGAACAGCCCGGGCCTACAAGACGGAGCTGATCAACCTGGTCCGGCCTGATCTGCTGGTGCTGATGCAGCGCCGGGATGAGCTTGATTACTACACACTGTACGCCCGGAAGGGGATCGGGGTGATCGCACTCCACGTAAGGCACCAGCGCGAGAAGACCCGGGAGGAGCGGATTCGGGCCCGTGAGCAGGCGTTTCGCGACTATTTCCGGCCGGCCGAGCAGCGCCGCTTTACGTTCGGTGGCGTGTACGTCGAGCGCGGGCTCTTGGGCCGGGGGGAGCGGCTGGACACGCAAATGCTCTCGGTCATCCTAGGTCGCGAGGTCAAGGCGGCCTGGAGAATCGGCCATGAAGCGACTGTCGTCCTCGACGGTTACCCGCACACGCTCGGGACGGCGAAGCACGCGCTGGACGTGGATACTATCCACCTGTACCACTGGGCCAACGTGAAGGACTTGCTGGTGGGGTGCCTGCACAATGGCGAATACCGCGGGCTCGGGATCGTGAAGGACCTCACGACCGAGGACGTAGCCCTCTGGACGCCGGTCGAGCGGGCTGACGTGCTGCAGCTTGGATCACTCCGCGTGGGCGAGGATGGACGTCACGAACCCGTGCGCCTCGCCTCGGACACCTGAGATCGTCTCCTGAGGACCAGATCTCGCTCGGCCTCACGAATCCCATCCCGCTCTCATCTTCAGGAGGGCAAAGAGCTTCGCGTCGCGTCGCGCGATGGTGGCTTCGTGGGCTCCGGGTGGATACCCATAGAATCCCTGGCCCGTCCGGGCCCCGGTGTGGCCCCGGGCCACCTTCTCCGAGAGGCTTCGCTGTGGCTCTTTGGCCGCCGACAGCTCCGGGTAGAGGTAGGCGGCGATAGCGTGAAAGGTCTGGATCCCGGCGAGGTCCATGATCCGCATGGGCCCGACCGTGGCCCACCGAAGCCCCAATCCGGCCGTCACGGCCAGGTCAACCGCCTCGGGGCTTGCGATCCCCTCCTCGATCAGGTGGACCGCCTCGCGAATCAGGGCGAACTGCAGGCGGTTCCAGAGAAAGCCGGGCACATCCTTCTCCACCCGGATGGGGATCCGGCCGATCCGGCGGACCAGGTCGCAGGTAAGGTCCACGACGGCGGCGGAGGTCTGTGCGCCCCGAGTCAC
>JAHFDE010000007.1 GCA_023249165.1 Candidatus Methylomirabilota bacterium
AAAGAGGTTGATCACCTGCGCTTGGATCGAGACATCCAGGGCGGAGACCGGTTCGTCTGCGATTAAGAGCTCCGGGCCCACGGCGAGCGCCCGGGCAATGCCGATCCGCTGCCGCTGCCCGCCGCTGAACTCGTGGGGGTAGCGACCCATATGTTCGCGCCCCAGTCCCACCATCTCCAGGAGCTCTGCCACTCGATCGGTCTTCTCCTTTCCCCGCGCCAGCCGGTGGATGACCAACCCTTCGCCCACGATCTCCTTCACCGACATGCGGGGGTCCAGCGAGGAATAGGGATCCTGGAACACAATCTGCATCTTGCGCCGGAGCTGGTGCATCTCCTCCCTGTTCGCCTTGAAGACGGGGGTCTTGCCGAAATGGACCTCCCCGGCGGTCGGCTCCAAGAGCCTAAGGACGAGGCGCGCCGTGGTCGATTTGCCGCACCCCGACTCCCCCACCAGTCCCAGGGTCTCTCCCCGACCGATTGCAAAGCTCACGCCATCCACCGCCCGAACGTCGGCCCGCTCCCCGAACCAGAGCCCCTTCTTGACGGGGAAGTATTTCTTGAGATCTTTCACCACAAGAAGGGGTTCCATGGTTCGTTGCTACGCCAGGATGCACCGAGCCCAGTGGCCCGGTCGAACCTCCCTGAGGTCCGGCTCTGTGGGCCAACAGTCTCCGACCACCTTCGGACACCGGGGAGCGAACTTGCATCCGGTGGGCAGGTCCAACAGGTTGGGGATGAGACCGGGGATTGCCGTCAGACGCCTGTGCCGTTTTCCCGCCTCCAGTTTGGGGAGCGATTCCAATAGGCCCTGGGTGTAGGGATGTAGGGGGGTCTCAAAGAGCTGTTCCGCGGAGGCCTCTTCCACGACCCTGCCGGCGTACATCACCACAACCCGGTCGGCGGTCTCCGCGATGACCCCCAGGTCGTGGGTGATCAGGATCACCGCCATCTGCATCTCCTCCTGGAGACCCGTGAGCAGCTCGATGATCTGTGCCTGGATGGTCACGTCCAGGGCCGTGGTGGGCTCATCGGCGATGAGGAGCCTCGGGCCTAAGGCGAGGGCCATAGCAATCATGACGCGCTGGCGCAATCCCCCCGAGAGCTGGTGGGGATACTCGTATGCCCTGCGCGCCGGGTCGGGAATCTTGACCCGCCGCAGCACCTCAACCGCCCGATCCCATGCTTCCCGTCTGGAGACCTTTTGATGGTGCCGGATCCCCTCCGCCACCTGCTCGCCCACCGTGAAGACCGGGTTGAGAGACGTCATGGGCTCTTGAAAGATCATGGAGATGGCGCACCCGCGGATACTGCGCATCTCCTCCTCGGGTAGGCGCAAGAGATCCCGCCCGTCAAAGCAGATGGTGCCGCCGACGATCCTCCCCGGAGGGTCGGGGACCAATCGAAGGATCGACAGGGCGGTGACCGTCTTCCCGCAACCTGACTCCCCCACCAGGCCGAGCGTCTCTCCGGGCCTGACACTCAGAGTCACCCCGTCAACGGCCCGCACCACTCCTTCTCCCGTGAAGAAGTGGGTCCGCAGGTCTTGGACCGTCAAGAGGCTTCCGTTCCTCACCTAGGACCTCAGACGCGGATCCAGGACATCGCGCAGCCCGTCGCCCAGCACATGGAACCCAAGGACGGTACAGGTGATCGCCAGACCGGGAAAGACGCACAGCCAGGGCTTGACGGTGAGATAGACGGCCCCTTCGGCGAGGAGGGACCCCCAGCTCACCATGGGGGGCTGGACCCCGAGGCCGAGAAAGCCGAGGCCCGCCTCTGAGAGGATATTGGAGGCGACCCCGAATGTCATAGCCACCAGGATCAGGGCCAGGCAGTTCGGGAGCAGATGCCGAAAGATGATCCTTCCCTTTCCCGCTCCCAAGGCAACGATCGCTGCGATATGTTCCGCCTCTCGCAGACTGAGGACTTGTCCCCGTACTAGCCGAGCCACCGTCGTCCACCGGACGGCCGTCAGCACGATAATGACACTCAGGAGCCCGGGTTGCTCGAGGACCGCCGTCAACGCAATGGCCAGCACGAGCGCAGGAAAGGCCATCACGGCATCGGTGGTGCGCATCAAAACGCTGTCCATCCTACCACCGAAATACCCAGCAAACAAGCCGATTATCACGCCGATCGGGGTTACCACCAGCTCGACAACGATTCCGATGAGGAGGGAGATCCGCGCCCCATACAGAACCCGGCTGAGCAGATCGCGGCCCAAGAGGTCGGTCCCGAACCAATGGTCGCCCCGAGGGGGAAGCAGGCTGAATCCCTGTAACCCTTCGGGGATCCGGGTGGGGTCGTACGGCGCCAACAGGGTGGATAGCAGCGCCATCACGCCAGAGAAAAGAAGGATCAGAGAGCCCAGGACGATCCCGAGTGACCATTGCCACTTCCCTGAGAAGAACCCCCGCACCGATCGTCCTGTGCCCCTCCGTGCGCCTTCGGACATGGACGGTGTCACTCCGTTAATCTCACTCGAGGATCCACGAGCGCGTACACCAGATCGACTATGAGGTTCGCCGCGAGGAAGATGAGGGCGAAGAGGAGCGTCGCCCCCAAAACCACGGGGAGGTCGCGATTGCCCACCGCAGCCACCAGCAGGCGACCGAGCCCTGGCCAGGCAAAGACCGTTTCGGTCAGGGGTGCACCGACAAGGAGATCTCCGAGGCCGATTCCGGCGAGGGTCAGGATCGGCAAGATCCCGTTCCGAAGGCCATGCTTCAGGATGACCACCCGCTCTTTGAGACCCTTGGCCCGTGCCGTCCGGACGTATTCTTGTCGGAGAACCTCGAGGAGAGCGCTCCGCGTCATCCGGGCGATGTAGCCCGCCTGGAGTGCCCCAAGCGTCAGGGCGGGAAGCACGAGGTGGCCGAAGGCTCCATCCCCGTACCCCGAGATGGGAAACCATCCAAGCGAGACGGCAAAGAGCAGGATCAACATCATCCCAAGCCAGAAGACGGGCGTCGAGATGCCCAGGAGCGAGAGCGTCATCATGAGGAGGTCCACGCCAGTGTTGTGTCGTACTGCCGCCACAATCCCAGCCGTCATCCCCAGCACGAGCGCCACCACCATCGCCGCAACCGCCAGCCGCGCCGTCGCCGGGAGCCGCTCGGCCAGCGTTGCACTCACCGGCCTTCCCTGCCGGTAGGAGTAACCCAAATCCCCGACCAGGAGCTTCCCCATATAGAGGGCATAGCGGTGCCACAACGGCTTATCGAGCCCGTATTCTGCCCGGATCCTGGCCACCACCTCGGGATCGGCACGCTGCCCCATCATCGCCCGGACCGGATCCCCGAGGGCGACATGAGTCAACAGGAAGGTGATCAGCGTCACCCCGAAGAGCACCGGGACCGCCTGCCCGCACCTGCTGAGGACATACCCCCTCATCGTTGCCCCCCAGGCGGCGGTCTTTCCGCCCCCCTCATCGCTCCAGGACCTTGGCGAAAAAGGCCAACACCTTCTCCCTGTACTTCTTGGGGTCCCTCGCATAGGTCCCACCGTGATCGGCCCCCTCAATGATCCACAGTTCGGCTCGATCAGGGGGCGCGGCCTCATAGAGGAGACGGGCGTGCTCGACGGGAATCTGTCGGTCACCCGCCGCATGAATAATCAGGATTGGCACCTGAGCCTTGGCAATGGCCCGGCGGGGATTGATGGCTCGGATATCGACCCCCAACGCGGAGGCGTAGGATCGAATGAGCCATACAATCGGGAGCTTGGTAACGCCGGGGAGGTATCCGTAGACCGCCTCCACCATCCGCTCCATGTCGGCGAAGGAGGAATCCGCGACGATCCCCTTGAGATCGGCGTCCTCGACCAGAAGGAGCACTGCGGCTCCAAGGGAAAAGCCGAACCCGCCGATGTTCGTCTCCCCGCGCTCCCTGAGATAGCGGATGGCAGCCCTCAGATCCTCCTGCTCCCGGTATCCGACCGTGGTGACGCTCCCCTCGCTCTGGCCAAAGGACCGAAAGTCGAACAGGAAGAGGTTATAGCGTGGGTGGAGGAACTGGGCGAGAGGCAGTAAATCCCCCTTATCAGCTGGATAGCCGTGGGTCACCAGGATAGTCCCCTTCGCTCTCCGGGAGGAGGGGATGTACCACCCTCGAAGCGTCAGACCGTCTGTAGTGCGGAAGCGCACGTCGTCGTAGGGGAGTTTGAGATGTAAGGGAGTGACGTTGGAGTGGAACTTGAGGGGAAAAATGGCCAGCACGAACTGGACCGTTGCGAAGAAGAAGATCGCAACGGCAAGCGAGACGACAACCTTGACCAGCAGAGAAAGGGGCGAACGCTTCACGCCCATTCCGTGGGTATGTGGCCCCGAATCCGGTCCGCCGTCTCCCTGATCCGCTCCGGGTCCCCTTCGACGATCTTTCAATCGAATCCCCTGTCCTCCCTCGTCCAGCGAGGAATCGCGCCCGGCACCATCTTGGCCGTCGCCGCGACCGCGGCTAGATCCGCACCGGAGATGTCAAAGATCGTCTCGGCGTGGATCTTGGGGATGGTCAAGAGGTGCCCGTCATTGACCGGATTGATATCCGTGAAGGCGACCGTCCCACCTCCGGGAATGGTCTGCCTGGAAATCACGGATGCTGATAATTCCAATGCTGGCGGGACGTTAGCACACCTGATCCGGTTTATCAAGAGACGCCACTGGAGAGAGACGGCGGGCCGGCAAGGGTGGCGCTCGGTGTGAGACCTCGCGAGTGGAGGACCCTCAAGGGTGGGGAAAGGGGGATTCGCTGGTTGTTCAGGGGCGGCGTGCAGGCGCTGTGCTTCGATGGTGGAGTCGATGGAGCGTCACGGTATCGATCACCTCCCCTACCTCGATGCCGTGAGGGTTATACAGAACTCGGCTCCGCAGACCGGGATCACCCAGCTCCTCAACCACAAAGTCGGCCTGGCTAAAGTCGTGGTTCCGGCAATAGCTACTGGGGGTGATCACACAGGAGAGCGCGGCCCCCTTGGCGGCCTCTAGGCCGTTCTGGGAATCCTCCATGGCAAGGGCCTGCTCAGGGCGGATGGCGAGCTTCGAGAGGGTAACCCGGTACGCCTCGGGGTCCGGCTTTTTCCGGGCGACGTCTTCACCTGTGATGACGAGGGTGATCCGCGAGAAACGATCTCGCCCAAGGAGTTTCTCAAGCAAAGGCTCGACCCACGCCCGGCTTCCGGTCGTCGCGACCGCCGTGGTTATACCCGCTCGATGCAGTTCATCGAAGAGGCGGAGGATACCCGGCCGCGGGGCGATGCCACTCCCCTCGATGAGTTGACGGAAGGCTTCATTCTTGACCCGGTGAAGCTCTGCCACCAGCCGATCCCGCTCGGCCGCGAGCAGCGGTCGGTACCGCTCGAAGTAAAAGCGGAGGCGCTCCGTTCCGCCGGTCACCCAGAGGAGCTCCCCGTAGAGGGGCTCCTCCCATCGGTCAGGCAGGCCCAACCGCTCGAAGGCGTGATTGAAGGCCACCCGATGACCATCACGCTCCGTCTCGGCCAGCGTGCCGTCCACATCGAAGATGACTGCGTGAAGCCTGGACATTGTCCCTGATCAGGTCGGTGGACGATGAACTCAGGATCGACCCCTCCCCCACTCACAGCTCCTCAACAGCTAGCTCTTCCTCCAGCTCCGCCTTCAGCTCCGCCTCGACCGGGACCTCCACGGCTGGCCTCGAGACCGAGCCCTCCCTCGCGCAGACGTAGGCGGCCAGGTCCCCGAGCCGGCAGGCATAGCCCCACTCATTATCGTACCAGGCCACCACCTTGATCACCCGACCATTCAGGACGATCGTGGAGAGGCTATCCACAATAGCCGAATGGGGATTCCCCCTGAAGTCCATCGAGACGAGGGGTCGATCGCACACATCCAAGATTCCGCGAAGCCGTCCTTTTGCCTCCTGCCGGAATGCCCCGTTGACGGTCTCACCGGTCACATCCCTATCCACCTCCAAGACGAAGTCGATAACCGAGACGGTGGGCGTCGGCACACGGAAGGCCATCCCGTTGAACCGGCCCGCCAGCTTGGGGAGCACCCTCCCGAGGGCCCGGGCCGCTCCGGTGTCCGTCGGGATGATATTCACGGCCCCCGCCCGAGACGCCCGGAGATCCTTCGTCGCCCGATCATGGATGTGCTGCGAGTTGGTGTAGCTATGGATCGTGCTCAAGAGCCCCCACTTGAGCCCGAAGGCATCATCCAACACCTTTGCCACCGGCGCCAGACAGTTCGTCGTACAGGACGCATTGGAGATGATGACATGCTGCGTCGGGTCGTATTGGTCCTCGTTGACCCCCAAGACGATCGTGATGTCCTCCCCCTTCGCGGGCGCGGAGATGATCACCCGTCGCGCCCCCACCTGAAGATGTTTCTCGGCCTCCGGGCGGATCGTCCCTTTGCCGCTACACTCGAGGACCAAGTCCACCCCCACATCGGCCCACCGGAGCTTCGTCCAGTCCCGCTCGCGGAAGACCGTTATCCTCCTCCCGTCGACGTAGAGCGCCCCCGGAGAACTCTCGACCTTGGCCGCGAAGGGCCCATAGTTGGAATCGTACTCGAGCAGCAGGGCGTCGGTATGCGTCCCCGCCGGATCGTTGATCGCGACAATCTCCAGCTCGGGATGACGAAGCCACGACGTTCGGAAGGCCAGGCGGCCGATCCGGCCGAATCCGTTGATTGCGATCCTTGCCATGCCTCTCTCTCCCTCTCACGGCGGTAGCCCCTCGGCGGCCACCGACCGGGCTTCCCGCCCTTGGAGCAAGCCCTTCCCACAAGGTCGGGAACCTTGGCTTTCTGTCCCTAAAGTAGCGCCTGGCGCTCTTCCATCATCTTTTTGATGATCGGTTCGAAGATGATCTCCATGGTGAGGCCCGTCTTCCCTCCAGGCACCACGATGCTATTCCGCCGCGACATGAATGAGTCGTGGAACATGGCCAGGAGATAGGGGAAATCAATGTTGAACTTGATAGGGTCCCGGAATCGGATCACCACATAGCTCTCATCCGCCGTCGGGACATCACGCGCAATAAACGGGTTCGAGGTGTCCACGGTGGGCACACGTTGGAAATTGATATCTGTAAGGGCGAATTGGGGCGTGATATAGCGCACATAGTCGGGCATGCGCCGCAGGATGGTCTCGGTGACGTCCTCCGGGGTGTAGCCTCGCTGTGCGGTGTCGCGATGGATCTTCTGGATCCACTCGAGATTGACGATGGGCACCACGCCGACCAGCAGATCTACATACTGCGCCACGTTGACCTTCTCGGTCACAACGGCCCCATGCAGCCCTTCATAAAACAGGAGATCCGTGTCCTTCGGGAGGTCCTCCCAGGGGGTGAAGGTCCCTGGTTCCTGGCCGAAGGGCTGCGCCTCCTCCCAGCTGTGCACGTAGGAGCGGCGCTGCCCCGTCCCCGTTTGGCTATACTGCCGGAAAAGTTCCTCCAGTTCCTCGAAGAGGTTTGCCTCCGCCCCGAAATGGCTCAGGGTCCGCCCCTCGGCCTGGGCCTTTGCCACAACTTCCCGCATCTCGGCCCGATTGTGCCGGTGGAAACTATCCCCCTCGATGATTACAGGGTTCACCTGGAGTCTGTAGAAGATATGTTCAAAGGCGACCTTCACCGTTGTGGTGCCGGCGCCGGACGAACCGGTAACGGCGATGATGGGATACCTCTTCGACATGTGTTACTCCTTTCGGTCGAGCGCCTGACCCTTGGTCGGCTCCATGACAGCGTCCAACTCAGGAACCTCCAAGAATACTCGGCTCTTCAGGATGTCGGACGCGTCGATGCGCGCCAAATCCTCTTTCGTCACCGTCCCGCCGCCATAGACGCGGTTGGCGTGTCGGAGCTTGATCCGGTCGATGGCGTTTCGGACACTTCTCGCGTTGCCGAATTCCGGCAACGCCATCCGCCGTTTGAGATAGTCACGGAACGTCTCCCGCGCCGCCTCGTCAAAGTGGTACTGCTGTTTGGCCACCATCATCTCCGCGATCTGCATCAGCTCGTCGATGGTAAAGTCCGGAAAATCGAGATGGTGAGCCACACGTGAGCGCATGCCCGGGTTGAAGCTGAAGAATGCGTCCATCCGGTCCTTGTACCCGGCCAGGACCACCACAAGATCTTCGCGCTGATTTTCCATGACCTGGAGCAGGATCTCGATGGCCTCCTGCCCGTAGTCCCGCTCGTTCTCCGGGCGATAGAGGTAGTACGCCTCATCGATGAACAGCACGCCCCCCATGGCCTTCTTGAGGATCTCTTTCGTCTTCGGGGCGGTGTGGCCCACGTACTGGCCGACCAAGTCGTCCCGTGTCGCAGTGATCAGGTGATCCCTGCGGATGTAGCCCAGCCGGTGAAGGATGGTGGCCATCCGCATCGCCACGGTGGTCTTTCCGGTGCCGGGGCGGCCCGTGAAACACATGTGGAGCACGGGACGCTCTGCCTGCAAGCCCACCTCCCGTCGCAGGCGGTCCACGAGCAGGAAGGCAGCAATCTCCCGGATCCGCGTCTTCACCGCTTGGAGGCCCACAAGCTCGCGGTCCAGCGTATCCAGCACCTCATCGATGTTAGAGTCTTTGAAGGCCTGGGTGACGTCGAGCGCGTCTTTGTCGGCCTGCACCTCACCCATAAGCGAAACCCCCTACACGCTAGCGATTGCGATCCGGCCCGGCACCGTCTACGGAGTACCGCTCGCCTTCCGGCCGATCCGTGGCGTAGCTGTGGAGGGTATAGCGGATATTGCGCCCCTCTCCCTCCTGGCGGGCAAGACGGAAGCCGGGCTCATGTTTCGGCCGGTGGACGATGAAGGAGAGCCGGATGGTCTCCCAGCCTCTGGTACTGTCGAGGGCGTTCACCTTGATATAGTGGTTCGGGTAGGCCTTACGGCAGGCGTTCACCTCCTGCATGACTGCCGCCGGGTCTTTCAGGTCGAACATCGGCGGCCCCCACATCTCCCAGTAGGTGTTGCGGGGATGCGGATCGTCTGTGAACTCGACGCTGACGGCCCAGCCGTTGTTCAGACAGTACTCCACCTGCTTCCGAATCTGCTCGTCACTCAGATCGGGCAGGAACGAAAATGTACCCTGAGTGATTCTCATGCCTCTCCCTCCTCATCCATCCGCTACACGAGCGTTGGCGTCGGGACAAAGTCCGGGGTGTCAGTCGATTCGTACTCGAACGTGATATCCTTCCAGACCTCGAGTGCCGCGCGGAGCGGCTTGCACCACCTGGCGGCCTTCTCGAGAATCTCCGGTCCGTCCTTGAAGTAATCGCGGCCTTCGTTGCGCGCCTGGATCATCGCCTCTACCGCCACGCGGTTGGCCGTGGCACCTGCCTGGATACCATCCGGATGACCAATGGTGCCGCCACCAAACTGTAACACCACATCTTCACCCAGATAGTGGAGCAACTGGTGCATCTGCCCCGCATGGATCCCGCCGGATGCCACGGGCATGACCTTGCGCAGGGACGCCCAGTCCTGGTCAAAGAAAAGCCCATTCTCGAGACTCGCCGAGAGACGAGGTTCTCTCAGCGTATCGTAGAAGCCCTTGATCATGTGTGGATCGCCTTCCAGCTTGCCGACCACGGTCCCGGAGTGAATATGGTCCACGCCAGCCATGCGCATCCACTTGGCGATCACGCGGAAGCTAATACCGTGATTTTTCTGCCGGGCATAAGTAGCGTACCCCGCGCGGTGGAGATGCAGGATCATGTCATTTCTCCGCGCCCATTTCGACATCGACTGGATCGCGGTGAAACCGATTACCAGGTCGATCATGATGATCACGCTGCCCAGCTCCTTGGCGAACTCGGCGCGTTCATACATGTCTTCCATGGTCGCCGCGGTCACGTTGAGGTAAGACCCCTTCACCTCACCAGTGGCCGCAGAGGCACGGTTGACTCCTTCCATCACGTACAGATAGCGATCGCGCCAGTGCATGAACGGCTGGGAGTTGATGTTCTCGTCGTCCTTGGTGAAATCCAGGCCGCCCTTGAGTGCCTCATAGACGACGCGGCCATAATTCTTGCCGGAGAGACCGAGCTTCGGCTTGACGGTGGCGCCAAGCAGCGGGCGGCCAAACTTGTCCAGACGCTCGCGTTCCACGACGATGCCAGTCGGTGGACCATCGAAGGTCTTGACGTAGGCCACAGGCATGCGCATGTCTTCCAGACGGAGCGCCTTGATCGCCTTGAAGCCGAACACGTTGCCGATGATCGAGGCGGTCAGATTCGCGATCGAGCCCGGCTCGAAGAGGTCGAGGTCATAGGCGATGTAGGCAAAGTACTGGTTTGGCTGATTGGGCACCGGATCCACACGATAGGCCTTGCCGCGATAAATTTCGCATGCGGTGAGACGATCGGTCCAGACCACAGTCCAGGTGGCGGTGGACGACTCCCCTGCCACCGCGGCGGCGGCTTCCTCTGAGTCCACCCCCTCCTGCGGGGTCACTCGGAATAGCGCGATGATATCGGTATCCTTGGGAACGTACTCCGGCTCCCAATACCCCATCGTTTTATAGGGAATGACCCCCGCCTTGTACCGTTCTTTTCCTTCCTTGATGGTTCTCTTTGCTGCTCCCGTCATGGTCCTCTCCTTTCACTGGGTGGCGAATCGCCCTCCCCGCGATCAATCTCGACTTCCAGGTGGTAGTCTCCCCCGTGCCGTACATTTGGCAGAGGGCTATGGGAGCCATACGCCGATCGTGATGACGAGGCGGACCAGACTGAAGCGAACTACGTGGCGAGGTCCCCACTCCGGACGAGGCCCAGACATCCCCGACGTAAGGCGGTAATGTTCTCTGCAACCGACGCCTTGTGGTTAAACACCGCAGAGCCGGCCACAAGGACCTCGGCTCCCGCGGCGACCACGGAGGCCGCCGTCTGGGCGTTGATCCCTCCGTCTACCTCGACCTCGCAGCGGGCTCCCTGTTCTCCCATCATCCGCCGTAACACGCGTAACTTCGGGATGGTCTGGGGGATAAACGTCTGCCCGCCGAAGCCCGGGTTCACGCTCATGACCAGGACCAAATCCAGATCCGGCAAGATATCTACCAGACTATGGACAGGCGTGGCCGGATTGAGCGCCACCCCGGCCTTGACCCCCTTCCCCTTAATCGCTTGGATCACGCGGTGGAGATGGGGGCAGGCCTCCCACTGGACCGTAATGATGTCGGCACCGGCCCGGGCAAAGTCCTCGACATACCGCTCGGGCGCTTCAATCATCAGATGGACGTCAAGAGCGAGCGACGTGATGGAACGAATGGCCTCGACGATCAATGGCCCAATGGTCAAATTGGGGACAAAATGCCCATCCATCACATCCACGTGGATGTAATCCGCGCCGCCCTTTTCCGCCTCGGCCACCTGCTCCCCCAGCCTCGCAAAGTCCGCCGAAAGGATCGACGGGGCAATCTTCACCGGGGACCTCTCTGCGCCACCCCGCGCCTGCGTCACCGGTTACACCACTCCCTCGTACCGCATCCCCGCGAGCTTGCGCAACCGGCCGAAATTGTGCCGCGCCTCGACCCAGCGCACAGTCCCCGAGACCGAACGCATGGCCAAGGAATGGGTGTGGGCTCCGCCGGGAAAATATCGGACGCCCCGCACAACCTCTCCATCGGTGATCCCGGTGACGGCCACAAAGACGTTTTCTCCCGAGCAGAGGTCATCGAGCGCGAGAACTTTGTCCAGGTCATGACCCTCGGCGTGACCCTTATCCCGGTCTTTCTCGTCCTTTGCCCAGAGCCGTCCCTGCATGTCGCCTCCCAGGCACTTGACAGCACAGGCAGTGATCACCCCCTCGGGCGTCCCCCCGATCCCCATGAGGACATCAACCCCTCTGTCCTGCACCAGCGTAGCGAGGAGGCCCGCCGTCACATCCCCGTCGGTGATGAGTCGGAGCTTTGCTCCAACCTTTTCGACATCCTCGACCATCGCCGCGTTGCGGGGCCGGTCGAGGGCAATGACGGTGAGCTCCCGCACCTGACGCCCTTGCGCCTTCGCGATGGCATGAAGGTTTTCAGGCACGGGGGCGTTGAGGTCGATCACGCCCCGCGCCTGGGGACCGACCACGATCTTGTCCATGTAGGCGAGGTGGCTGGTGAAGAGGCTCCCTCGGTCGGCCAGCGCCACCACCGAGACTGAGCCTGGCCTGCCCACCGACAGCATGGTGGTCCCATCGATGGGGTCCACGGCGATGTCCACGAGAGGCGGAGACCCGGTGCCGATCCGTTCGCCGATGTACAGCATCGGCGCCTCGTCTTTCTCCCCCTCGCCGATGACCACCTCTCCATCCATGGGGACGGTGCTCAGGGCGAACCGCATCGCGTCCACCGCCGCCTGGTCCGCCGCCTCCTTCTTCCGGCGGCCGGCGAACGGGGCGGCCGCCATGGCCGCGGCCTCGGTTACCCGCACCAGATCCATGGCCAGGTTGCGGTCCATCGGCATCTTCTCTTCCCTGCGCTTCACCATCCTCGATGTCACTCCCTTTCGCTCAGCCGGACGCCCCCAGGACCCGAAGTGCAGCAGCCGCCACCGCCTCGGCGGTGAGCGCAAGATTCTCAAAGATGGCCTTATAGGGGGCCGAGGCGCCAAAGCGATCCAGCCCCACGACCGTTCCGTAAGCTCCGACATACCGTTCCCAACCGAAGGTAGCTGCCGCTTCGACCGCAACCCGGGCCTCCACCCCCGGGGGCAGCACCGCGCCCCGGTACTCGGGTGGCTGCCGGTCGAACAGGTCAGTTGAGGGCAGGCTCACCACGCGCGCCGTCACCCCTTGCTGGGCCAGGAGTTTCTGGGCAGCGAGAGCGAGGTGGACCTCGGAGCCGGTCCCGATAAGGATAACATCAGGCCTCTCCACATCAGCCAAGACGTAACCACCTTTGGCCACCCCTCTTGCCGGGGCAAGGACCGAGCGGTCGAGAACGGGAACTGCTTGCCTGGTGAGCAACAAAGCCGTTGGTCCGTCACGCCGCGAGAGGGCTACCCGCCAGGCCTCGACGGTCTCCGTGGCATCGGCGGGGCGAATGGCGACCAGGTTGGGCATGGCCCGCAGGCTGGCCAGGTGCTCCACCGGCTGGTGTGTCGGTCCATCTTCCCCGAGACCTATGCTATCGTGGGTGAAGACAAAGATCACCGGCTGGTGCATCAGCGCCGCCAGTCGAATGGAGGGGCGCATGTAGTCACTAAAGATCAGAAAGGTCCCCCCGTACGGGAAGAGGCCCCCGTGCAGCGCCAGGCCATTGAGAATGCCGCCCATGGCGTGCTCCCGCACGCCGAAGTGGACGTAGCGCCCGGAGAAGTCCCCGCGCTTTACCGCCTGCTCCCCTTTGGGGAGGGTATTGTTGGAGCCGGTGAGATCACCCGAACCGCCGATCAGTGTCGGGATCCGCGGGGCCAGGGCGTCGAGCACCTTTCCGGAGGCGGCGCGAGTTGCTAGCGGCTTTTCGGTTGAAAAACTCGGCAGATCCGCGTCCCACCCTTGGGGGAGCTCGCGGGCCAGGGCCGCCTGAAACTGCGCGGCCAGATCCGGGTGCTGGCGCTCGTAGCGGGCCAGGGTCCTTCTCCACTCGTCCTCTTGTACCGCCCCCTTGTTTGCGGATTCGCGAAAACGAGCCCCGACTTCCTCAGGGATGTAAAACTTCGCCTCGGGGGACCAGCCATAACGCTGCTTGGTGAGGCGGACCTCCTCCTCTCCGAGGGGCTCCCCATGAGCCTTGGCCGTATCCTGGCGGTTAGGGCTCCCGTAGCCGATGTGCGTGCGCGCCACGATGAGGGAGGGCCGCGTCGCCTCCGCCCTGGCGGCGTGCAGGGCTGCCTCCACAGCAACCATATCGTGGCCATCGACCGCCTGCACGTGCCATCCGTAAGCCACAAACCGCGCAGCCACATCCTCGGTGAAGGCAAGCGAGGTCGGACCGTCGATCGAAATGCCGTTGGCATCATACAGGCAAATGAGCTTTCCCAAACCGAGGTGGCCAGCCAACGACGCCGCCTCGTGGGAAACCCCCTCCATGTGGTCGCCGTCACTGACGATGGCGTAGGTGTAATGATCGACCAGCGGGTAGCCGGGACGATTGAACCGGGCCGCAAGATGCGCCTCGGCTAGCGCCATCCCGACCCCGTTTGCAAAGCCCTGGCCGAGGGGGCCGGTCGTCGTCTCCACGCCAGGCGTCAGGCCGTACTCGGAATGGCCAGGTGTCCGGCTCCCCCACTGGCGAAAGCGTTTGATCTCATCGAGAGAGAGGTCATAGGCCGACAGGTGGAGGAGGCCGTACAGGAGCATGCAGCCGTGGCCAGCGGACAGGACAAACCGGTCACGATCCGGCCAGGCCGGGTTGGCCGGGTTGTGTTTCAGGAATCGCGTCCATAGGACATACGCCATGTCCGCTGCGCCCATGGGGAGACCGGGGTGGCCCGAGTTGGCCTGCTGGACCGCGTCCATGGCCAGGGTGCGAAGGGTCGTCACGCAGAGGCGGTCCAGCTCGTCGTAGTGGGCGACAGGGGGCGGCTTCGGGCGGATGGCCTCGGCGTCGGTCGGAATCCTCATCGGATTTCCCCCCGTCGCGTCCCGGTCTTGGCAGCGCGGAGCATCTGCGTGAGGGTCGTCTTGCCCGCCGCACTGTCACCCACGCCGCCCAACATGATCGGTCGTCCTATCCACATCGTGATCTCCACCATGGCCTGAGGTTACCCAGTCAGGGACTTTAAGGCGCTTCTCTCTCCATCGCTTCACTGTACTGACCGAGCGACGCCGCGCCATTTAATTTTGCGCGATGGTAAAGCCGCTTCTGCGCCGCGGTCACGTTCGCCTTCTCGCCTCGCCAGCCCTCCAGGGCCGGCTGCTGCAGCGCCCGGGCATAGGAGAAGGTCAACGGCCACGGCAGGCCTCTGTACATCGTGTTCATGGCGTTCAGATGCGCGGTGGCCAGTTCATTGCTCTGGCCACCGGACAGGAACGCGACACCGGCGAGATTTTCGGGGAGGTTCTTCAACAGGCATTCCACGGTCTTCTCTGCCACTTCCTTGACGCGAGCCTGCTGTGGACAGTCGAGCCCAGAGATGACCATGCTGGGTTTCAGGACCATGCCCTCCAGGAGAACGCGCTGCTCTTCGATCTCGGCGAAGACCGCCCTCAGCGTGTCGGAGCTCACCTCGTAGCAGCGATCGATCGTGTGGTCGCCGTCGATTAAGACCTCGGGCTCAACGATCGGCACGATTCCGGCCTCCTGGCATAACGCGGCGTAGCGCGCGAGGGCATGGGCGTTGGCGTGAATGCAGGCCCTGGTCGGGATCCCCTTTCCGATGGTAATGACGGCACGCCACTTGGCGAACCGTGCGCCCATGCCCTTGTACTCCGCCAACCGTTCACGCAGGCCATCCAAACCTTCGGTGACCTTCTCTCCGGGAAAGCCGGTCAAATCCTTGGCCCCCGTGTCCACCTTGATGCCCGGTATGATGCCGCACTGCCCCATGTACTGCGGGAAGGGGATACCGTCTGAGGTCGCTTGCCGGATTGTCTCGTCGTACAGGATCGCGCCGCTGATGTAATCGGCGAGCCGAGGTGTGGTGAGGAGCAATTCACGCCAGGCGCGGCGGTTCTCGATAGTATTTTCAATGCCCGGTTTCTTGAATCGTCTGCCGCAAGTGGGGTTGCTCTCGTCCATCGCCAGGATACCTTTTCCCTTGGCGACCATTGCTTTGGCTGTGGCTTGAAGCCCTTGGGAAGTCATTTCCTTACCCTCCTTACGCTCCGGGATCTATACCCGAGCCGCCTGTTTCACTTGACGGCTCCATTGTTCTTCGTTCTTCGGTCATGGCCGTGGTGCACTGTGACCGCTTTGTCCCCCATGACGGTTACACCAATACGCGCGCGGCGCCGAAGGCATGTGCGAAATCGAGGTAGACGGGCTTCTCTGTGTCCAACATCGAATGGAGTAGGGCCTGTTGCGTCTTGACCTTGACCTTGCCGATGGTCAATGCGCCGATCCCCACCGCCCTCTTCGCGGCTGGTGCGTATTGCAGTGGAGCGCCATTGTCCTTTGGATCGATGCCCTCGATGCCGACGGGCGGAACGGTGTTGACATCGGCAGCGACCTTCAGTTCCTGCGCGTCCTCGAGCACGGAGGCGTCAAGGACCAGCACTCCCGCCTTGGCGGTGGAGATAATGACGTCCGCTTTGGAAACCAGCCGCGCTTTATCCGCGTCGGAGCACGCATACGTCCCGCGTATCGACGTGCCGCAACGCCGGTTGTATTCCTTGGCCTTCGCCTCGGCCACGTCCATGGAGAGGTAATCAACAATGGCGGTTTTGGCTCCCGCCAGGGACGCGATCACGCCGGTGGCAATGCCGACGGGTCCGGTGCCGCCAAAGATAACCACGCGCGCCCCCGCCAACTCCATCTGGTGACGCTGCTTCAGCTGGTACTCCACGCAGGCGACGAGTCCTGCGGCGGTGGTAAATGCGCCGCTGGGATCAGCGAAGATGGACACTTCAAAGGGTGGAACCATGGCCTTCTTGGCCGCGTCGATCGTGTCCATGGCGATACCAGCATCCCGTCCGCCAACGAAGATGGCGCTTCGTCTTACGTCCTTGGGATTGCGGCAGAAGATAATGTCCTGAACGAGGCTGGGCACTTGCTCCGGGGTCACGTTCGGGTACGGGACCACCGCCTGGAATCCCGCATCGTAGGCCAGGGTAATGTCAAACGGGCTGACGTGAGGCAAGGGACTGAACATGTGCAGGATGCTCGGTACGTCCTCGAATCGCTTAGTCACTTCGTCTTCCCTCCCCACCGGCTTGCTGCGCTCCTTGCGTCGGCGGCCACTGCTCGGTCTCGAAGATCGCCCGGTACACGTCCCCATGACTCACAATCCCCACCAGCTTCTTGCCCACGATAATTGGGATGCGTCGGATCTTATGTAATGCCATGAGGGATGCGAGTCGGAGGGGCTCGGTCTCAGGCGCCGCGGTCACGATCTGCCGAGCCATGATATCGCGGGCCCGAAGTCTCCTTATATCTCTCAGGCGTTGCGCGCGCCGCTGCGGCTTCGTTCCATGCAGCCCGGCGACCCCGGGATGCATTGCATCGAGGATATCTCGTTCTGAGACGAGGCCCATCAGGTGACCGCCCTTGTCGACAACCGGAACTCCGCTGATCCGATGGATGCAGAGCAGGGCGATGATACGAGCCACCCTATCGTCGGGGCCCACGGTATAGACCGGGCTGGTCATAATGTCGCCCGCCGTAATCCCCTTCATCATCATGGCTCGACGCCTGCCGCGTGGGGGTGAATCTCGCAGAGGTGAGCGCGGATGTCATTTCGATTCCTGCCCTTGTCAGAAGTGATACGCCCTGATAATATATTTGTCAAATTCATAATTTATATGGATACTATTACCTGATGTAATACACCTTTCGGCCATTGGTTGGATTACCAGACCGGCCCCGCGGACCCACCATGGAGCTAGGATATGAACTTTTCCCAGCTTAATGCCTTTCTGGCCGTGGCGCAGCATGGCAGCTTCTCCAGGGCGGCAGAGAAACTCTACCTGACGCAGCCCGCCGTTTCCAGGCAGATTCAGGCCCTTGAAGAAGTGTTGGGAATGCGGCTATTTGACCGGATCGGCAGACTGATCATCCTGACGCAGGCGGGCAATATTCTCTATCACCATGCCCACATCGCCTTTCAAACCCTCGAGGAGGCGCGGGAGACCATCAACCAATTGCGGGGGCTCCAGCGAGGTCACCTGCGTATCAGTGCCGCTAGCACGATCGGGACGTACATGCTGCCCCAGCCCCTGGGCGAGTTTAAAGCCAGCTCTCCCAATATAGAAATCAGCCTCGCGATCACAAATAAGGCCCGCGTTGTCCAACAGGTCTTGAATCATGAAGTAGAACTCGGGTTTGTAGGACCACCCGTAGAACCGGCCGAACTCGAAAGGGAGGAATATCTCCTGGACGAACTTGTCCTCATTGTCGCCCCGACTCACCGGCTGGCGCACGAAGAGTCGGTCAGAGTCGCGGAGCTCGGGGAGGAGGTCTTCATCCTCCGCGAGCAGGGTTCGGGAACGCGAGAAATCATGGAGGAGGAGCTGGCCCGGGTTCGTCTCAGCCCGAAGAAGGCGATGGAGCTGGGGAGCACGGAGGCGATCAAACAGGCGGTGGCGGCGAACCTCGGTGTTTCAATTGTCTCGAAATTTGCCATCACCCTCGAGATCCTTCAGGGCCGTCTGGCGGTGGTCAAGCTCCCGGAGCTCAATCTCCTCCGCCAGCTCTTCATGGTTTACCATCGGGGGCGAACGTTAAGCCCCGCTGCTCAGGAGTTTTGTTCGCTGCTCAGGCGATCCAAGGCCGGGAAACCCAAGACCACCTCGCCTCAGGATATGCGAGCTAAGCCGTTATGATCTGCCGCATGATCGTCAGGACCTGCTCCACATCCCTCCGCGACACATCCTTGTGGGTGAGACACCGAATCGACTCGGCGGAAATCTGATGGACGAGGACCCGCTCCTCCCGGAGTCTTCGGCTGAGCGTCGAGGCGGTGATCGTGGGGTGCCGGACCGCGAAAATCACGATGTTCGTCTGCACACGCTTCAGGTCGATCTCGATCCCCTCGATGCCACTGAGACCCTCGGCCAGGAGCCGGGCGTTGTCGTGATCTTCTCCTAATCGATGTACCATCGTCTCGAGGGCGACGATCCCGGCGGCCGCAATCACCCCCGCCTGGCGCATCCCACCTCCAAGGAGCTTCCGAAATCGTCTGGCCCGGTCTATGAAGGTATGGCGTCCGACCAGCAGGGAGCCAACGGGGGCGGCGAGGCTCTTTGACAGACAGAACATTACCGAATCGGCCCATCGGGCAAATGCCGGTGCCGGAACCTCCATTGCGATCGCCGCGTTAAAGATCCGAGCCCCATCGAGATGGACGGCCACACCAGCGCCATGGGCCAGCTCAAATATCTCCTGGAGGAGAGTCGGCGGATAGATCGTTCCCCCTCCCCGATTGGTCGGGCTCTCGAGGCAGATGAGAGCGGTGCGGGCGGTGTGGAGGCTTTCCGGCCGGATCGCCTTGCGAATCTCCAGCGGATCGAGGATACCATGCGTTCCCCTCAGAGTCCGGGTCAGGATCCCGGCGAGAAAGGCCGGTCCCCCGACTTCAAAACTATAGATGTGGCAATTCTCTTCAAGGATAACCTCCTCTCCCCTGGCCGCATGAACCAACAGGGCAACCTGATTCCCCATGGTCCCGGAGGGCACGAAGAGAGCCGCCTCCTTGTCTAGGCGTTCCGCTGCCAGGGCCTCCAGGTGCTTGACGGTGGGGTCCTCGCCATAGACATCATCTCCCACCACCGCGTCTCGCATTGCCTCCCGCATCGCCTCGGTGGGAGTGGTCACGGTATCACTTCTGAGATCGATGAAACGCTCACCCCGATCCATCACCTCCCCTCCTTCTCCAGCCACACCATGCGCATCTGGACATTCCCGAGGGTCGGCGCGCTGTCCATCGCCGAGATCTGCTCCCGGAGACCCTTGACCCGGGGCTGGATCAGGACATCGGTGCTGTAGTAATGCAAGAAGATCCAGGGGGCATCCTCAACGATGATCTTCTCCGCCTCTCGGTAGAGTCGTGTGCGTTCCGCGGGGTCCAGGCCTGCGTCGGCCCGGTCCAGGAGCGCGTCCACGCGGGGATTGACGTAGCGGGAGAGATTCCCCTTGGATCCCTTATTGCGGCTGTGAAAGAGGACGGTGAGGAAGTTCTCCGGGTCGGGATAGTCTGCCAGCCACCCGAGCCGGAACAGCTGGACATCCCCCCTGTCCACCAGATTGAGATACGCAGGCCAGTCCATTTCTCGCAGCTCGACCGTCACCCCGATCTCCCGGAGCATCCCCTGGACGAACTCGGCAATCTTTCGGTTGACCAATCCGGTATTGTAATGAAGCGTCAGGGGCGGGAGGTCCTTGCCCCCCTCATGTCCCGCCTCAGCCAGGAGCCGCCTGGCGTGTGCCTTGTTGTAGGGGTATCCCTGCAGGTTCCGGTTATGCCCCATCATCCCCGGAGGAAGAATGGACCGGGCCGGCACGACCCGCTTCTCGAGAATCACGGCGGCGACGGCCTCTTTGTCCACAATGTAGTTGAAGGCCTGCCGCAGTTTCGGGTTTCCCCGGAAGGGCGGCCTCTCGAGATTGAACTGAATGGCATTAATCCCCAGGGCGGGGCCGGAAAAGAGCATCCGGTTCAGCATCGGGTCGTTCCGCACCATCTGAAAGAGGCCCGTGGGGATGTCGGTGTGTTCAAGATTTCCGGCCTTGAACTCCTGAAAGCGCGTCATCTCATCCGGGATCACCCGAAAGACGATCCGATCCAGATGCGGGGCACCCTGGAAGTAGTCCGGGTTGGCGTCCAGGACCACCCGATCGTCGTGCCGCCACTCGCGAAAGCGAAACGGCCCGGTCCCCATCGGGTGCGTGGAAAACTGCCGTCCCCACCGCGCCGTCTCCTCCCTGGGGACGACGCTGGCGGCCGGATAGGCCAAGAGGGCCAGGAAGGGGGCGAAGGGACGTTCGAGGGTGAGCTGCAGCTTGTGCGGCCCGAGGATCTCGATTCCCGTGACCCTGCGGGCCTTTCCTGCCATGAATTCCCGAGCCCCCTGGAGCTTCTCGAGGATCCAGGTCCGCTCCGACTGGGTTTCGGGATGGAGGAGGCGCTCAAAGCTGTAGCGGAAGTCTTCGGTGGTCACGGACCGGCCGTTGTGGAATCGGACCTCGGGCCGGAGATCGAAGGTGTAGGTCCGTCCGTCGCTGGAGACGACCCATCGCCTGGCAATAGCCGGCTGGACCTTCAGGTCTCGATCGAAGGTGACGAGCCCGTCATACAGTTCGGAGGCGACGGCGTGGGAGACGGTATCGGTAATATGGGCAGGATCGAGCGACGGTGGATCCGAGGGACCCAGAGTGTAGTGGTAGGTCCCTCCCCGGCGGGGGAGAATCCCCTCACCCAACAGCGGACTCGCCCAGAGGATCAGGCCGGCCGTGAGAAGGACCCAACGTCCCATCGTCGAGCACGCCCGTCCTGGCACCGCCTCGAGCACGAGTCGCGGTCCCCTGCCCCGGTCCGCGCATCTCTCATCGGAGCTGCTCGAGCGCCCTGCCCATCCGCTCGAGCCCCTCGCGGATCTGCTCCATGCTGAGGCAGTACGAGAGGCGGAGGTGTTTGTCACTTCCAAAATCACCACCCGGCACGGCCGTGACGCGGGCCTCCCGAATGAGATAGGCCACGAGATCGGTGGAACTGTTGATCTTGCGACCTCGGGCAATCTTTTTCCCGTAGAAGGCGGACACATTGGGAAAGGCGTAAAAGGCCCCCTGGGGCGGGACACACGTCACCCCCGGAAGCCGTTGCAGGTGCTCCAGGAGATGGTCCCGTCGCCTCTCGAACTCCACTCGCATGACCTCGACCGCCTCCTGCGACCCCAACAGAGCGGCCACGGCGGCCTTCTGGCTGATCGAGGTCGGGGCCGAGGTGGAGTGGCTCTGGAGATCGATCATGGCCTTGATGATCTCCTTGGGTCCAGCCGCATACCCCAACCGCCATCCGGTCATCGCGTAGGTCTTAGAAACCGCGCCCACGACAAAGGTCCGGGCCTTGACCTCCTCTCCCAGGGATGCGATGCTCACGTGTTTGACCCCATCATACGTCAGCGTTTCGTAGGCCTCATCCGAGACGAGATAGAAATCCTTCTCCACCGCCAGTTCCGCGATGGCCTTGAGTTCCTCGACTTCGATCACCGCGCCCGTGGGATTGCAGGGGGAATTGAGGATCAACGCCTTCGTCCGAGGGCTCAAGACCCGCTCGACATCCCTCCGTTTCAGGCGGAAACCCTCCTCCTCGGCGGTTGGCACAAAGACCGGGGTTGCAGCTGCCAGCCGGACCTGTTCGGGATACGTCACCCAGTACGGCACGGGAATAATGATCTCATCCCGCTTATCGAAGAGGACCATCCCCAGATTATAGAGGGCCTGTTTGGAGCCGGCGCAGGTGATGACCTCGTCCCGGGTATATTCCAGTCCATTATCCCGCTTCAGCTTGGCGACCACCGCGTCCCGGAGCTGTTCAGTCCCCGCGACCGCCGTATACTTCGTGAACCCCTCCCGGATAGCCTGGATCGCCGCCTCTCTGACGTGTTTCGGGGTTTCGAAGTCGGGCTCCCCCCCCGCAAAGCTGATGACGTCGATGCCTTCCGCCTGCATCTGCTTCGCCAGGGCGGTCAGGGCGAGGGTCGACGAGGGGCTGATGCTGCGCACGCGTCGTGACAGGGCCATGGTTACCTCCTTACCGTTTTCCCGATTTACGCTGGCGATACCTCTCCTTGAGCATCCGCTCCACAAGTGGAGACACCAAGCCCTTCACGGTGCCGCCGAGCAGAGCAACCTCCTTGACCAACCGCGAGCTCAGGTAGGTATAGGCCTCGTGGGGCATCAGGAAGACCGTTTCGATGTCTTCAGCGATCCGGCGATTCATGAGGGCCATCTGGAACTCGTACTCGAAATCGGAAATGGCCCTGAGGCCGCGGATCACGACGGCCGCCCCCTGCGTCTTCACGTAGTCCACGAGGAGGGTATGAAAGGCATCGACCCGGACCCCCTGCATGTCCCTCACCGCATCCCGGATGATTTCCATCCGCTCCTCGAGCGTGAAGAGGGGGGCCTTTTCGGGATTGCCGGAGACCGCCACGATCATCCGGGGAAAGATCTTCAAGGCGCGCTCCAGGATGTCTTGGTGCCCGTTCGTGAAGGGATCAAAGGTGCCGGGATAGACCGCCAGGATACTCTTCACTGTTCGACCTCCGGTGCCCGTGCGTAGAAACTCAACACGGTCTGGCCGTGTGCCCTTTCTCGGATACGACGCAGATTCCCGATACGCTCCGGAAGTGGCTCCTTGGCAAAGTGCTCGACGATCACAACCCCACGGGGCCGGAGCAGGTCGCCGGAGGCCACCACGCCCAACGTGCGGGGGGCGAGGCCGCTGCCATAGGGAGGATCCAGAAAAATGATATCGAAGCTTTCCCGCTGACGGGCGAGACGCGGCAGGACGCGCAGCACGTCACCGGCGAGCACCCGGTTCTGCCGCAAGCCGGCCGTCTTGACGTTCTCCCGGAGCACGCGAAGGCAGGCCGGATCCTGCTCGAGAAAGACAACCTCGGCACCGCCACGGCTCAGGGCCTCGATGCCGACTGCCCCCGACCCGGCGTACAGGTCAAGAAATCGAACCCCCCGGACTGAGCTTCCGAGAATACCAAAAAGAGCCTCCCGAAGGTAGTCGGAAGTTGGACGGACCCTCTTCCCCTTCGGAGCCTTGAGTCGTCGTCCTTTCGCCTCCCCTGCGATCACCCGCATACGCATGCAGCTGCTGGAAAGCTAGTAAGCTGGGACGCTTGGATGCTCACGCGGAGCATGAACCCACACCATTTCCTTGCAGTCCATAACCTTCCTTGCGTTCCAGCATCCCAGCGTTCTAGCCTACCAGCCTTTATCCGACGGTAGCCAGCGCCAGTGCCCCTTCCCACCGCTGCTCTACGGCATCGCGGAGCAACGAGTGACCGATGAGGTGAGGATCCTCTTCCACCAGCCTCAAGGCCTCCCGCTGGGCAAGCTCAAGGAGCCTCACGTCTCGAAGAAGATGGGCAACTTTAAGATCCGGTACTCCCGCTTGCCGCGTCCCGAACAGCTCTCCTGGCCCCCTGAGCTCCAGATCCCGTTCGGCGAGCTGAAAACCATCCGCCCACTCCACCATGGCCTGAAGTCTGGCCGCGCCCTCCTCGGTGAGGGTCCGGCCGTGAATCAGGAAGCAGACCGCTTGGGCCTGGGACCGCCCGACCCTTCCCCGAATCTGATGCAGTTGCGTGAGGCCAAGGCGATCGGCATGTTCCACCACCACCACCGTCGCCCGCGGAACATCCATTCCCACCTCCACCACCGTGGTGGCCACCAAAACCTGAATCTCCCCATGGCGGAAGGCGTCCATGACCCTGCGTTTTTCCTCTGTCCGCATCCGGCCGTGGATACAACCGACGCTGCTGTCACGAAGAATCCCTTTCTGGAGCTCGGCGGCCAAACTCGTCGCCGCCTTCAGATCGGCCTCCTCACTCTCTTCCACGAGGGGACAGATCACGTACGCAGCTCCTCCCCTTCGGACCTCCTCCCGCACGAACTCGTAGGCCTGAAGGCGCATCCCCTCGGGGACCAGCTCGGTCTTCACGGGTTGCCGTCCTGGTAGCAGCCCCTCGATGGTCGAGAGGTTGAGGTCACCGTAGAGCGCGAAAGCCAAGGTTCTGGGGATCGGGGTGGCGGTCATGACCAAGGTATGCGGCCGAGAACCCTTGGCGGCCAACTCCGCCCGTTGTTTCACCCCAAAGCGGTGCTGCTCATCCACAACGATGAGGCCCAGACGGTGAAAGCTGACCGCCTCCTGCAGGAGGGCGTGGGTTCCGATGGCCACCTGCACCTCACCCGCAGCAATAGATTGCCGAAGCCTCTCCCGCTCCCGTACGCTTGTCCCTCCGCTCAGGAGGCCGATCTGAATCCCCACGGGCTCCAGGACGGCCTGGGCCTTCAGGTAGTGTTGCTCCGCTAGGATCTCTGTAGGCGCCATAATCGCACCCTGGAAGCCGCTTCCCACGGCATGGACCATGGCCAGGAGGGCCACCGCTGTCTTCCCAGACCCCACATCCCCTTGCAGCAGGCGCATCATGGGTCGAGGCCGCGCCATGTCAGCCTTGATCTCCTCCAGCACCCGCTCCTGGGCGGGTGTAAGCTCAAACCCCAGACGTGCTCGCACCGCCGTTTCGATGCCCGACGCCCCCGCCATGGCGGCCGCCACATCCGCCTCTGCCGCCCGACGCATGCGGGCCACGCCGAGGCCCAACAGCAGGAGGTCATCGAAGGCGAGGCGCCTCTTCCCCGCCTCCGCGTCCTCCATCTGCTCGGGAAAGTGAATCGCCCGGAGAGCCTCGGGAAGGGTCATGAGGCCGTGACGATGGAGGATCCCGTGCGGAAGGAAGTCTTGAACCTGCGGGGCCCACGCCAAGATGAGGTCTTTCATGAAGCTCCGAAGCCACCGTTGGAACAGTCCGTCAGCCAAGGGATACACCGGGACGATGCAGCCCGTGTGAGTCTGGCTTCCATCCTCCCATGCCTCGTAATCCGGGTTCACCATCTCGAACCCCGGACCCCAACCCACTTTCCCCGACACGATGACCCGGTGACCGGGCTGGAACCGCTGCTTGAGGTACGGTTGATGAAACCATTTGGCGACTAACGTCCCGGTTCCGTCTGCGAGGATGACCGACAGGATCTTGAAGCCACGGCGGGTTGAGGTGACTGCCGTCCCTT